>CP040003.1:600000-889964 GCA_005697215.1 Candidatus Saccharibacteria bacterium oral taxon 488
TTACGATTACCCTTGATATAGCTGATGAGTTTGCGTAGATTAGCCTTGTATAGCTCCGGCCCATCACTCAGCCGCGGACTTAGTCCCAAATCTTCATCCAACTTCGACTGCCCTGGTCGCCGCTGCCTGGTCAAATAGGGAAACACCCGACGCAGATATCGTAGGGCTTTTTTCAAGGCAAAGCCATTATAAAACGGGCCAACATATTCCGCGCCGTCATCAGCTGGATTGCGCGTAAAACTGACGATCGGCCACTCGCTTTTCATGTCGATTCGCACATACATCTGCGATTTATCATCGCGCAGCAGTACGTTGTAGCGCGGCATATAGCGCTTGACCATCTCGCTTTCCAGAAACAACGCGTCAACCTCGCTCTCGGTCTCAATCCAATCAGTATCAGCAATTTCCGCCACCAACGCCATGGTTTTATTGTCCCGCCCGCGCGAATCTTGAAAATACTGGCGCACGCGGTTTTTCAGCACCGCCGCTTTGCCTACATAAATAATCTCGCCGCTGACCGACCTGTGGAAATAGACGCCCGGTGTGCGGGGCAGGGTTTTGAGTTTTTGCTGCAACCGTTTATTCACAGTATCATTATAACAGTCAAGCCTTACCGACAATGCCGCTTAGTACGCCATCCAGTTCACCCTGAGCAAGTCGTACCGCCCACTCTTGACGCTCAAGGAATGATAGCAATCCAGCCTTTAGCCCAAACCAGCCTAACTTTTTTCTAGCTTCGGCAACTTTTTTTGATTGTTCCCTGAACGTATAATACTGGTCGCGACAATCTTGCGGAATATCTGAAATTTTGCGGTTTGGCATTATAACTTTTATTAACTCCTCGACTTTTTCTTTGTCTTTTGGACGCCAGCCGGTAATTGAACGACATCCGTACGCTCCTAATTGAGCAATTGGATTAAGGATAGCACATACTGTCTCGCCATCTCTCTTCACAAGCCACTGATCAAGACTAGATAAAGGAATTTCCGTCTCAATACCGCCAAGACGCCAGTATAGACGACTTTCTTCTTCTCCTTCAACAGCAACATAACGATCACCAACAAAATCAAATATACCACGACGATTTTCTTCGTATGGATTAAGTCCAAAGGTTGAAATTACTAACTTATCACCGATAGCATCGGTCATTTCCTGCTGGCAACCCTTCACAACAACCTTATCTGTGCTTTGCACTAATGTATCAAGGTCTCGCACCGTGCCGTTATCACGTAGACGCGGTAAATCCACGTCATCAGGCAGACAAACGACATGATTATCCCAATCAATTTCGGCAGCATTGGTAACTGCATGTAGACCCAGCCCGCCGACAACGTTATACGGAACTTTGCGATCTTTCATTCTGTCATGAATGCTGTGTTCTACCAGCAGTGGGTATATATTTTCTGAAACTTCACTCATACTATAGTCCTTGTCCGCCTATTGTAAATCATTTGCCTTAGTTATATCAAGTAAATACCCTTCCAAAAACTCACTCCACTCCGGCACATTCTTTTCGCGGAAATAGGCACGTAAGAAATCAACCATAACGTACTGACGCTTCCCTGCTTCTATTCGCCCGGGCTCCGTCAACATCAAGCCTTTTAATTTCAGTAATTTTTCAAAAAAGTGATTAATAAAGCCGTCGGTATCATGCGTGTTGCCGTTAATGTCGTATTCTTCCGCCGCCAGATTAACATTTGGCCAAACCGCGGGGTCAAAAATCCGCCCACCGTGATGGCAGGCATACATCAACCCTCGCTCAATCCCAACCGCACCAATAGCATCGCACATGTCAGCGTCAGACACCAGCTGCCCCGCCAGCCGCCGCGGCTGCTGGCCGTTCAGCCGTTTGCTATAACCAATCGCCGCAATATTTTCTTTCTAATACCGCCTGGCATAAGTCAGCGGCCACTCCCGCCTCCGCCATACTATTGACCGTGTTCGTCAATTTCTCTGCCTGCGCTTTGCCGACTAATTTGTAATCATCAACGTCATGCAACCAAGCCGTCAATAGCACTTCGTACAGGTCTACCGGCTCATTACATTCGCTCGCAAAACGTTCCGCCAGCAGCGCCACTCGCTCAACGTGATCATCAGCATGGCCTGATGGATCGCCGCCTAATATATCACGCACTTTATTTTTTATTGTCTCAAGTTGAGCTATCTGCCGTTCGTCCATAAGCTTATTGTATCACCCATGCAGGTCTCGACCCACTAAACTATTTTCATTTTAGCCAAGAGGCGCTATAGTAGTGATGTGAAAACAACTGTCAAAAGAAAAGTACCTGAATTTATCAAGCGATCACTGGGACGAATTCCACGATTACCAACGCCAGAACCCATTTGGCAATTAGATAAAATCGACGAGAGCCTGACGCCAAATATGCGAGCGCTGCGGATGACAATGACAATCGCCGAGGAACTACTGGCGATGGGAGTGGCCGCACGGGACGTCGTGCATATGGCGTTGGGGATCACCGGCACGTACTGTAGGCGACGGGTTCATATTGATATCAGCTCAACGCTCATTACCATATCTCAAGATCGCGGTACCGAACGTGAACCACTCACATTAGTGCGGACGATTACCTTAAAATACGTTAATTACCAGACAATTCAGGCATTGCAAAACCTCGCCCTCACAATCCGTGACCATCATTTACCACTGGCCGAAGCTGAAAAACGCACTGAGGAATTATTAGCAGGCTCACGAGAGCACTCGCGCTGGATCGTCTGCCTAGCAGGCGGTAGCGTGTCAATGGGCGTGGTGATTTTATTTAACGGCTCGATCCTGATGAGCGGACTGGCGTTTGTGATGGGCTTTGTGGCGACGGCGACGATGAGGATTCTGGACAAATGGGGCCTCGCAACATTTTACCTCCAAATCATTACCGCACTCCTAATCACCCTGGCGGCGGGCGCTGCCCAGTGGCTGAATGGCTGGCTGGGCTGGCAGGTTGATACAACAATGCTGGTGATCAGCGGTATCGTGTTGTTGGTGGCAGGACTGATGATCGTCGGTGCTTTTCAGGATGCGATTGATGAATATTATGTAACAGCAAATGCCCGACTGCTGCGGGTAACTATGGCGACGATGGGTATTGTTGTCGGTGTAATGACCGGGCTATATATTATTCAGCGATTTGGGATTAGCTTTCCGGCTACACCAGATCGGCTGGGGCTAGCAGCAGACATACGAGCGCAATACTTAGGGGCATTGATCATTGCCGCTGCTTTTGCAGCAGGCAATCATGCGCGCCTATTCGGGATGCTGATCGCTGGTGGTATCGGCGTCTTGGGGTGGTGGATATCGAGTGCACTCGTTGGGCCGCTCGGAGTCGTTATCGCAAGTGGCGTTGCTGCAACAGTTGTTGGACTGATGTCGGTGCTATTATCCCGACTATGGCGCTTTCCTTCAGTGGCCATTATCGCTGCTGGCATCGTGCCGCTGGTGCCGGGCTTATCGCTCTACAACGGCTTGATGGGGGTGATCGAAAATCCACCGACCGACCCTGAATTTTTACTGTCCCTAGCGATATTGGCGCGAGCTATCATGATCGGCGTGGCCATCGCGATCGGCGCGTCGCTTGGTAATATGGTCGGCCGACCAGTACGGCGCGGTATGATTCGCTGGTATAATGAGCTCCTGCGACGACGAGAGATAAAAGTTCAATAAAGTACGCGCAAATTTTATTTCAAGACTACACACTCGTCGCCCAGTGTCTGACGCAGCTGACTCATGAGCTGATCGCCAGCCTCAACACGAAACGGCATGCGCATGGCAGACTTATTTGCCTCACCCAGCACCAACACCACGTCAGTCGCACCAGCGTATTCGGAGCAGAGCGACTTGAGTGCTACTAGTTTATCATGGTCGCTCGGGTTTTTGATATGAAGAAATAGCTTTTCTGTCTCGGGCACGGCGTGCGTGGCTGCTGGATGCGGTGGCGTGTTTGTCGTGTCGGCCGGTGTTGACTTCATGTTCGTCCCTTTCGCTGTCGATACTCGGGCTGCGCCTGCTCGCTGAGTCGTTTGAGTTCGAAATGCCGTACGCCGCTCTTGCTTGACCTTGCTACTCATCTTTGGCGCTTCCATTTTACGGCCAGTCGACTGATACTGCCGGAGGTCATCGTCAGAAATCAGTTCAATTTCATCAGCAATCATCTTGCTCTCTGATCCCAAATTACCATCCCGATCGCGGGCTGAGTTTTTGCCGGTCACCCGAATGACAGCGTCCTGGACGAGCTTGGCGCCGACTTGCTCATACAAATTCGGAAAGACGATAACTTCGCCTTCGCCAAACTTATCTTCGATCCCAACGAATGCCATCTTGCTGCCTGACTTGGTAACGATGGTGCGCACGGTCGTGATAATACCGCCGATCGTCATCAGGCGACCGTCGTATTCTGGCACTAACTGCGTTAATGGCTGCGCCTGCTCGCTGAGATATGTTTCATACGCATCGAGCGGATGCGCCGAAATATACAACCCCATCAGCTCGCGCTCCCACATCAACCGCTCTTTGTTGGTATGTTTGGCCGGCGCTGGCTGTAGCTGCATCGTTGGCTGAACATTAGCCGACTCATCACCAAGCATACCAAATAGGTCAGTCTGCCCCGACGCGGCCTCTTTCTGAGTTTTTTGAGCAAAGGCGACAATGGTATCAAGATTAAACAATAAATCAGACCGATCACCAAAGCCGTCAAAGGCACCAGTTTTGATCAGCGACTCCCAGGCCTTGCGGTTAAACTTGCTGGTCGACACTCGCTTGGCAAAATCTTCGACCGACTTGAACGGGCCATCAGCCTCGCGAGCACGAATAATTTCTTCCACCGCGCCGACACCAACGCCCTTGACCGCCGCCATACCGAAACGAATCTTCTTTTCACCAGGCACCACCGCGAACTCGACAAATGATTCATTAACGTCCGGGTTGAGCACTTCAATGCCCATGTGCTTACACTCGGTCATCTCGATGGCCAGGCGCTCAGTATCATCCTGGTCACTGGTCATCAGCGCCGCCATGAATGCGTCAGGATAATGCGCCTTGAGATACGCCGTCCAGTAGGCGATCAGGCCATAACACGCCGCGTGCGACTTATTGAAACAGTAGTTAGCAAATTCTTCCAGCGCGTCCCAAAACTGCTCAGCGATTTCCTTAGTCGCACCACCAACCTTGACCGCGCCTTCGACAAACTCTGGCTTGACCTTTTTCATCAGGTCAATTTTCTTTTTACCCACTGCTTTACGCAAGGTGTCGGCCTGGCCGCCGGTAAAGCCGCACCACTCTTTGGAAATCTGCATAAATTGCTCTTGATAAACCAAAATTCCATAGGTGTTTTTCAGCGAGTTTTCCATACCGGGGTGCAAGTAGGTGATTTCTTCTTCGCCGTGTTTACGCTTGATGAATGAGTCGATAAACTGCATCGGCCCCGGGCGGTACAAGGCCACCATGGCGATGATGTCTTCAAAGACGCTCGGCTTGAGCTCGCGCAGGTACCGCTTCATGCCGGCCGATTCTAGCTGAAACACGCCAGTGGTGTCACCGCGCTGGAATAATTTGTAGGTTTCTTCATCATCCAGCGGCAGCGTTGATAAATCTATTTCCGTTTTATAGACTTTACGAATAATACGCAGAGCGTTGTTAATGATGGACAGGTTAGACAAGCCCAAAAAGTCCATCTTCAGCAGCCCGAGTTCCTCAACCGGGCCCATTGGATACTGCGTTGCCACCACACCCTTTTGCGCCATCTCGAGCGGTACGTATTTCACCAAATCATCCGGCGCGATCACCACACCAGCAGCGTGCACACCGTGCGAACGAATCGTTCCCTCCAGCCGCGAGGCAAAGTCATAGACGGTTTTGGCGGTTGGATTACTTTCGTATTCTTTCTTGAGATCAGGGTCTTCCTCCAGCGACTTTTTGATGGGTACATGACGACCCTGCACAGGTGGCGGAATGAGCTTGGCCAGCCGGTCCGACTCGCCATATGGTACCTGCAGCACCCGCGCCACATCACGCACCGAAGCGCGCGCCGCCATGGTGCCAAAGGTACAGATGTTAGCCACTCGTTCTGAGCCATATTTCTTGGCACAATATTCGATCACCTCGCCGCGGCGCGTATCTTGAATATCGATGTCGATGTCGGGCATGGAAATACGGTCGGGATTGAGGAATCGCTCGAACAGCAAGTCGTAATGCAGCGGATCAAGGTCGGTGATATTCAGCGCATAAGCGATGATTGAACCAGCCGCCGAACCACGTCCCGGGCCAAAGATAATTCCTTGGGATTTGCCCCAGTTGATAAAATCCTGAACAATGAGGAAGTAGCCGTTATAACCCATGTTGTCGAGCACACCAAACTCCATGTCCAGTCGCTCTAGCTGCGCCTCTGATAACTTGGCTCGCAGCTGATCATTCGGGAGCTTCTTCGCGTCCTCCAACTTCATGCCAGCGTACCGTACTGCCATACCGCTATACACCAGATGATCCAGATATTCTTTTTCGGATTCACCGTTTGGCGTTGGAAATTTCGGGATGAGAATATCACCCAGTTTGATTTCCACGTCACAGCGGTCGGCGATGGCTTTGGTATTGGCAATTGCCTGAGGATTGGTTGTTTGCCACCGCGAAATGATGTCTTCTGGCGTCGTCAAATGCAGCTCAAAATCCTTCAAGCTCATCCGCTTTTCATCACTCAAATACGCACCAGTACCGACGCACAGCAAAATCTCATGCGCTTCTTGGTCTTCGTGATTGAGGTAATGGCCGTCGCTGGTCACCACACACGGAATGTCTAGTTCCTCGCTGATACGCTCAATGTAATCATTGACCTTTTTTTGCTCCGGCCAGTGACTGCGCGCCTCCGGGTGGCCATGGTCTTGCAGCTCCATGTAGTACCGATCGCCAAAGACTGACTTGTACCAGCCAGCAATTTCCTTGGCCTTTTCATAATCATCATTACGCAAATTCTCACCCAGCTCACCACCGATACAGCCGGACATACAGATGATGCCTTCATTGTATTGCTCGAGTAGCTCGTGATCAATACGCGGTTTGTAGTAGACGCCCTCAAGATTAGCAATGGTACTGAGCTGCATCAGGTTTTGATAGCCCTTGTGGTTCATCGCCAGCAGCGTCAGGTGATAGCGTGCCTTGTCCTTGGCGGGGTCACGGTCGTGACGAGTGCGCGCCGCCACATAGGTTTCGATGCCGATGATTGGCTTGATACCAACATTCTTGGCCGCTTTATAAAACTCGATCGCGCCCGACATCGTGCCGTGGTCAGTAATGGCACAGGCCTCCATGCCCAGTTCCTTCACACGAGCCACCATGTCAGGAATTTTAGTCAGCCCATCCAGAAGCGAATGGTGGGTGTGATTATGGAGGTGTACGTAATCAGACGGCTGCAACGCGGCCGCGGCTTGGACTGAAGCTGTCGTATGTTTGGTAGCCATTATTTATTGCGCCTCCCTTGTGGGCGCCACCTCCTCTTTCTCCACCCAGTATAGCATGCTAGCGCCGCCGCTGCATGGTATCAATCAGCTGGTTGAGAAAATCCGCCAGCGCCGGAAAGACGTCGGCAAACCGCCCCAGCAGCCAAGCCGACACCATGATCAGTACCGTCACGCCCACAAGGCTACCCATGCCAAAGAAAAAGCCGCGCCAAAAGTTTATCCAATAGATCTGCCGCCGCGATCGATGAAAATCAAAAAACAAATCTTCGATCACTGCCTGCCGGGCGCCGTTTTCATTGTCACGCTTGATGCGATGAATGGCTCGGCGGGCTACCGAGGGACGTGGGTCGGCGGCCTTCTTGTCCTCATGGCCACTTTCTCTTGACGATTTAGTTGGCGCCATTTTCCTCAAGCTGCTTGACTAGATATTCACGAAGGCTCGCACCAAGCTTCGGATCACGCATGCCAAAATCGATCACTGTCTTGAGATACTCTAGCTTGTCGCCAGTGTCATAGTACGTGCCATTGGTAATTTCCACGCCATAAAAACTATGGCCGTCATCAATCATACTCTGCATAATCGGCTGCACTGTAAATTCGCCGTGACCATCAAACGTATGTTTGGCTTTTTCGAGATAGCTAAAGAACTCGCCCGGCAGCAAATAGCTACTGACGCTTGCAAGATCGGACGGAGCATTGGCCTTACCTGGCTTTTCAACGATGTTTGTCATCTTGATCACGCCGTCAGCAACCTGCTCACCGTTAACCACACCGTAGCGATCAAATTCAGCATCATCAATAATCTTCTTGCACGATAGCACCGCGCCGTCTAATTTTTGCGCCGCAGTGATCATCTGGCGAAATCGGCTAGGGCTAGCAGCGATAAAGTCATCCGCAAACGTATAAATAACCGGCTCATCACCATTGATCAAATGTGCGGCGCAGGTCAACGGCGTGGCATTGCCGTACGGGCCTTTCTGGCGGATATAGACAAAGTTAGCCATTTCTGACAAATTATTCACGATGTCAATCAGTGGCTGCTTCTTGGCGCCGCCCGCCCGCAGATTGACTAGCAGCTCCTCGTTCGGCCTGTCAAAATGATCCTCAATTGCTCGTTTGTTGGCGCTACCGATGATAATGATATCTTTGATGCCGGCCTCGACTAATTCCTCGACGACGTATTGGATAATCGGCTTGTCGATCAGCGGCATCATTTCTTTTGGCATGGCCTTGGTCTGCGGCAAGAACCGCGTACCGAAGCCAGCGGCGGCGATGATAGCTTTGGTTGGTTTTTTCATGATAGTTCCTCCTGTCGTAGGTTATCTAAATAATCAAACAAAAGTGCGAATGGCCCTGTCACACATAAATCACCCGCCCGAGCAATGGCAAACAACTCTGCCGCCGAAACAAACCGTAATTCAGCGCCTTGGCTGCTTTCAGCTTCATCAAGGTGGATTGCATCTTCATTGTACACGCAATCAGTCGCCAAGTACACTGCAATCTTAATGTTAATGTACGGGCCCTCATAGCATTCACCAATATATTCAAAGTGCCCCGGTGTACAACCAGTCTCTTCCACTAGCTCACGCCGCGCCACTGTCTCTACTGATTCACCCGGCTCCCCGTCACCGCCGGGAAAATCATAGAGCCATTTTTCTGGACCAGCTCGAAACTGGTAGGTCATAGCGATCTTGCTATCCGTCGTCACTGCCACCACCAACACTGACACTAATTCCTCAGAAAAGAAGGTTGTAAACTCATGCTGCTCACCATCCTCTGCTTGATACCGCTTGATGACGGCCGAACGCTTGAACGCCTCGCCGACTGTTTGCGTGGTGGTTGGCTGAATACGCGTGAATGTTTTCATTACAGTCGCTCTCGGATTAGTTTCTGGGCGAGACTCGGGTTGGCCTGGCCCTTAGAGCGCTTCATGACTTGACCGACGAGGTAGCCGATAGCTTTGTCTTTGCCCGAGCGAATATCAGCGATGGATGCCGCCGAGGCTGGGTCATTCAATACTTCGTCAACGATGGCTGCGATCACCCCCTCGTCAGATACCTGCAGCAAGTTCTTGATTTGAGCAATCTCACGCGGCCCCTGTCTGAGATATTGTCGGTCGAATAGACTAAGGAAAATCTCCTTGCCGCCAGTTGAACTGACCTCGTTATCCTCGACGAGCAGTGATAACTCTGTCAACCGACGCGGCCCGACATAGCCCTCTCCGATGAGATCCATATCAATCAACTCCTCCGGCGTCGAAGCAAACCAGTTAAAGATCCGCTTGACCAGCCGCTGATATTTTATCTTGTCAACTCCCAGCTCATCAAGAACAGCTTGCTCGTTATGCACCGTCAGCGTCTTGATAGCGTCAAGCAATATCGCGAGCGGCTGATGGCCGAGGATCGTCGTAATCACCGAATGATCCAACCCCAGATCAGCCCAACGCTCGCGGCACTCGCCCGGCATCAGTGGCATATATTCCTGCATACCGGCGATTTCCTCGTCAGTCAAAACAATCGGCGGGATATCCGGATCAGGCATGTAGCGATAATCCTGGGCATCCTCTTTCGAGCGCTGCGAGGTAGTAATTTGCTGGTCATCGCTCCAGCCGCGAGTTTCCTGAACCACTGGTTCGCCGCGCTCCAATAGGTCAACTTGGCGTTTGAACTCGTATTCAGCGGCACGCTCGACGCTGCGGAATGAATTGAGATTCTTCACTTCCGCCCGCTTACCGAGCTCGGTCGCGCCTTTCTTGGTCACTGAAATATTGACGTCAAAACGCATGTTGCCGTGGTATAAATCGCCGTGCGTGACGCCAGCATACACCATCAATTTGTGCAGCTCCGAAGCGTATGCCCTCGCCTCCTCGGCAGAATGCATGTCCGGCTCAGAAACAATTTCGATCAGCGGCGTACCAGCGCGGTTGAGGTCGACCAACGAGTACCCGTCGTGGTGCGTCAACTTGCCAGCATCCTCTTCCATGTGCGCGTGATGAATCCGCACCCGTTTGAGCGAGCCGTCTTCCAGCGGCGCGTCGACATAGCCAGCCAAAATGATCGGTTGGTACATTTGCGATGTCTGGTAGCCCTTTGGCAGGTCAGGATAGAAATAATGCTTGCGATCAAACCGGCTAACGCGGGCAATCGGCGCATTCAACGCCTTACCAGCACGCACCGCCAACTCGACGGCGTGCTTATTCAGCACTGGCAGCATGCCAGGCAAGCCAAAATCAATCTCGTGCGTTTTTTCGTTTGGCTCAGCGTCGCGAGCGTCGTTATCAGCCGGACTAAACAGCTTGGTTTTGGTCGCCAGCTGGACGTGGCACTCAATGCCAATGGTCATTTCGTACTCATCATATACACTCATCATAACGCTCCCAAATCTTTTAATGCTTGTTCAAAGGCGGCCATTGCCCGCTTGAATGTCTGGGTGGTGATGGTGACCCGACTTTCGTGGGCAATTTGATTACGCAGCTTATGCGCCGACCAAACCGCGTCCTCATTCGTCCACAGACCATGCCGTGCCTTGAGCCGCTCACCCATCGTCGTACCGCTAACGCCGTATTCGCGCATCGCCCGGTCGAGCAACTTGTCAGCTTTGATAATCGCCATTTGCAGACTGTCGGGGTTGTTTGTATCAGCCACCCGCTGCACCGCCTGCCAGACTTTTCGGTATAGTTCCCGGTCGAGCTTCTCCGTTTGTTTTGACGTCAACTGAATGAATAGCATCAATAGGCCACCGATCACCAGCGCCGCTACCACCAGTGCGATCAACAATCCATCCATCAGATGACCTCCACTTCCGCCGCCAGTTTCAGCAGGCTTCCATCCGAACGGTAATTACCAACTAGCTGCACGCCGATCGGTAAGCCCTCGTCGTTACTTCCAGCCGGCACGGAAATTGCTGGCAGTCCGGCCAGGCTGGCTGGTACGGTCATAATATCCGCTAGGTACATTTTGATCGGATCATTGGTATTTTCACCAAGTTTGAACGCTGGCGTTGGTGCTGTCGGCATTAATAGCGCGTCGTACTCAGCAAACAATTCCTTAAACTCGTTAATAAGCAGCGTACGTGCTTTCTGCGCCTGCATATAATAGGCGTCAAAAAAGCCGCTCGACAATACAAAGCTACCGATCATAATCCGCCGCTTATTCTCCGTCATGAAACCTTCGTTACGGCTGCGGCCGTACAATTCCGCCAGCGTTTTTACCTCAGCTGCCCGGTGACCATAACGCACGCCATCATAGCGCGCCAGATTTGATGATAATTCTGCCGGCACAATAATATAGTACATCGCCAGCGAATATTGCATCATGTCCAGATTCACTTCTTCAATTTCATAGCCCAGCTGCTTCAATTTTTCAGCATAGTCGAGGGTTTTTTGGCGAACTGCCGCGTCCACATCGTCAGTCATACATTGCTTAACCAAACCAATCTTTTTCTTGGTAAAGCCTGGCTGGTTCTGCCAAAAGTCCGGCAGTGTCGTCATATCCTTGTCGTCGCGGCCCGCCATGATTTCCATCACCAGATTAGCATCATCAGCGTTCGTGGCGAAACAACCAATGGTGTCCGTGCTTGATGCCATGGCTACCACGCCGTAACGGCTGACTGCGCCGTAGGTTGGCTTGACACCGACCACGCCGTTAAAGCTGGCAGGCTGACGAATCGAACCGCCAGTGTCTGTTCCCAGCGCAAATGGCACCACGTCAAGCGCCGTCACCACCGCCGAGCCGCCCGACGAGCCACCGGCTACTCGGGTTTTATCTACAGCGTTTTTGGTTGGACCAAAGGCTGAGTTTTCTGTCGAACCGCCGTGAGCAAAGGCGTCCAAGTTCGCCTTGCCGATGCAAATCGCACCTTCGACCTCTAATTTTTCAACCGCTGTTGCCTGGAGCGGCGCCTCAAAATTCTCGAGCATTTTTGAAGCAGCAGTTGTCGGTGCGCCAAAGGCCAAGAAATTATCTTTCACAACAAATGGCACACCAGCCAGCCTGCCAGAAATTTCACCCCCATCAACCTTGGCGGCTCGCTCCAGCGCCCGCTCTTCTGTCAAACTCAGCAGTGCATGATATTTTTCAACTTCGCGCGCCCGTCGTAATGCTTCTTTAACATTTTCGACTGCGCTTTTCCCGGTAAAATCACTAATCCTACTCATTACAATACCTGCGGCACTTTCACTTGATTATTCTGTTTCTCAGGCGCCATCTCAAGCAGCTTTTCTGCAGGAATACCCGGCTGAACCTCATCTTCGCGCCAGACATTCTCTAGTCCCGTCACTTGATAAGTCGGCTCTATGCCCGCTGTATCAAGCTCACCTAGCTGCTTAATGTAGCCAATTATATTTTCCAAATCCTGGCGCAGTCCATCAACTTCATCATCGGCCAAAGCCAGACTACTCAAACTCGCCAAGTGCTGAATATCACTGGTAGAAATAGTTGTCATGCAGTCTATTATAGCACTGTCTCGAGGAAAATCTAATAACTCAGCAGTCGCGGCGAATGGAGCGTCACCATCTGTGGCAGACCGTACATACTCATTCCTGAACCAAGTGATAACCCACCGCGGTTCCAGCCGATAGCCGCCGCCGTTGCCGCATCGGTTGCCGCATTTGGTGCGTCTGGTCGTTCGATGTAGCTAATCTTGTTGGCCCCACGATCCGCTACGTACACTCGACCATCTGGGCCGCGCAAAACTTGTCCACCGCCATCACCACCAAGGCCTTTCCAGTCAGGGTGATTTGGGGTTGGCGAGTTGGGTAGCGAATCAGCTATGATGCAATCCCTAAAGTGCTCACAGCCAGTAAAGCCGATAAATCGCTCGCTTGCTTTGATAGCACTACCATTGCGACTCGTTATATCATAGCGGAATAATTCACCAGTATATATTTTTGACACATAGACATGGCTGCCATTAGGCGAGAAATCAGCTGCATAGCCTAGACTATTATCAAGTGGATCATTGTTATATACACCGACCGACCAATGAGCTATTGGTGTCATATTAGTATCAGCCCCAGATATATCAAATACGTGTAATACTCCAGCGTTACCATTACGATTTGGACAGACACTACCCCCCATAAACACCAGCATTTTGGTGGCCTCGTTGTTAAAGTTAATTGAACCGAATCCCGTTCGCGAAGGACTTGATGGATTTGGTTGCACGATACACGGCTGAGCCGGACCAGACGGCACATTATACACTGCTGCATTTGGCGTCTGAATAGTTGCTCCGTTGTCAGTCGAGAAAATATTGAAGGCATAGACTTGATTCGGCGAACCCGGCCGATAGGTATATACCACCGCACCATTTCCCGCATTATTCGGCACGGCATTCATCGCCTCGCCAGAATAGTTGCGCGAAAAACTGCCCGCCATGCCAATGGACATGTTCTTTTTCGTCACTCGTCCGAGTGGATCATTGGTAAAATCAACGACGTGGTAATATAGCGTACCGAATTTTGCCCGCTCTCGACCATTCGCCGAGTTTGATACTACGAGATATTTAGACTCCTCCTTATTGATCGGGAAAGCAACTACCGCCTGCGTGCCAGTACGCGAGCCACACAATCCCTGTGGTGATTCACTATAGTATGCTGTTTGACCATCGTCACATGTTGGATTGCCGTCGGGAGCCGAGCTATCAACCTGCATAATATTCCGTGCCGAGTTCCAGATACGAAGTCCGTCAGAGTAGAATTTCAAATTACCATTACGATCGGAAATTGTCGTTAGACCCTCATGGGATGGGCCACTTGAGTGTGTTGGATGAGGGTGTGGAGTCGGTTTATTTGACCCGCCCGCACCGAAATCGAGACAGACTGAGCCACCGATACACCACCAGCGCTTACTGGCGCGCGTCCCCTTAAAATCAACTTCCGGGATAGCTTGCTGGCGTGAATTGTAAATATAGGTCTTATACGGGCGGCCATCAGATTTTCGAATCAACTCAAGGTAGCCCTTGACATCAGCACGCCGCGGATTAGTTGTTGAGGTGTATTCACCAATAAAATATGAACGTAATTTGTCATTACGAAATACGTCAATCGCCGTACCATTGCCGCGGCAATCGGTACCTGGACGCACGCCCGAGGCAATGGCACTGTCATGACCACGACTGATACATTCATTCATCCGCACCACGCCTGCCTCAGCCGCTTCACGCGCCAGCTGATTATAATACTGCTCCATCAAGGCATTAGCTGCTGCCGACGCCAGCTGGAGACCAGCCAACAAAATCAGCAACAGCATAATGCTCGCTACAAGGACGGTCGGCAAGACGAACCCACCGTCCTTATCCCACCCAGACGCTTTGTTAGTCACATCCAACTCCGTACTTATCGCACATTGTCGAACGAATGTTGCGCTGCACATTGGTTCTAGTGTATGTCGACCCGGTATCGTGTACTTGGACGGCTGCCGTAATCGCCCCGGCGACCAGCACTGCTCCGGTTGCACCCAGCAAAATCAGAGACATTGTCTTAGATGTGTTACGGCCAGAAATAATCCCCTTGAGCATCCACAATGTCGCGCCGATCACCCCTAGCGCCAAGAGATACGGCACAAATTCGGCGAGATATAGCGCCCCGTACACCCTATCGGCACTGCCCGCACCGATAAACAGTAGTGAACTAATGAGAACTGTTATTATTTTTGCTACAAGCACTATTGCTGGAATTATCAATGCACCAAATGCGCCGTATGTTACTACTTTATACGCTGTCCGGCTAGTGTAGTTGTCGCGATCCGAGATAGCCCGTGAGACACGACCAAATGTGATGAGCGCAACGACTGCAAATAGTGTCGCCAACACACCCGCCATGACGATACCCGTCCCTGGTGTCACCATATTTATTGACAGTATGTCAGCCAACCAGCCACCAATCGAAGTCGAAGTCGTTGTCGTTGCACCATTAGCCTTCACCCAAGCGCCAAACAACGCCACCAATACCTGCGCAAATAACAACGCCGAAACGACTGTTGATACCATCGCCAGCAGATATTCAAATGTCAGCCACTTTGCCTTGCCGCGATTTGGATCAACTGTAGCCTGAGGGTAATACGCCGTTGGCTGCGATGCATACTGTGGAACTGGCGGAACATCTGCGTCCTGTACCGGTTGCACCATCTCTGGTGTTGATGCTGTTTTCTTTTGTGTCATAATTATTACCTCCGCTTATGCTACCCTCATTCTACATGGTCTGGCGAATTTCTGCAATCAAATCACGCAGCTCCGCGGCTTTTTCAAACTCCAGGTTGGCGCTATAGAGCTCCATTTGACCAGTCAACTCCTTGATCAGCGTTGGATATTCGTCCTTTGGAATCTTCTTCAAATCAAGTTTTGGCTTTTTGTCTGATTCTTTTTGTGGGATGATAGAGCGCAGGCCATCGTCAATCTTCTTCTGGATGGTTTGCGGCGTGATGCCGTGCTCTTCATTATATTGCTGCTGAATTGCACGCCGACGATTCGTCTCGTCAATCGCTCGCCGCATACTGTCAGTTACATTATCACCATACATCAACACTCGTCCATCGACATGCCGCGCCGCCCGGCCAATCGTCTGAATCAGCGCCTGTTCAGAGCGCAGGAAGCCTTCTTTATCAGCATCCATAATCGCCACCAGGCTAACTTCCGGCAGGTCCAACCCCTCACGCAGTAAATTAATACCAACCAAGACGTCGTACGTCCCCAGCCGCAAATCCTTCAGAATATCGCCGCGCTCCAATGTGTCAATTTCACTGTGTAGATACGCTGTTTTCACACCATTGTCGGTCAAGTAGGCGCTCAAATCCTCAGCCATGCGCTTGGTCAAGGTGGTTACCAGCACGCGGTGGCCGTTGGCGATGGTCTGGCGAATCTCCTCCATCAAATCATCAACCTGCCCCTCAGTTGGCCGCACCTCAATCGGCGGATCAAGCAGCCCCGTCGGCCGAATCAACTGCTCGGCCGGCTTTGGCGAATGAGCAATTTCATAGTCACCCGGTGTAGCCGACACATAAATCGCCTGATGAATGTGCTGATCAAATTCATCAAACCTCAGCGGGCGGTTATCCAGCGCACTCGGCAAACGAAAACCATGCTCCACCAACACTTCCTTGCGCGCTCGGTCGCCGTTATACATACCGCGAACTTGCGGCAAGGTCATGTGCGACTCGTCGACCAGCAGCAGCCAATCGTCGGGAAAATAATCAATCAAGGTCGCTGGCTGCTCGCCCGGCTCGCGGTCTGTCAAATAGCGCGAATAATTCTCAATACCTTTGACAAAGCCAGTTTCTTTGAGCATCTCTAGATCATATTTGGTGCGCTGGCTGAGACGCTGTGCCTCGAGTAACTTATCGTGCGATTCAAACCATTTCAGCCGCTCATCAAACTCTTTTTCAATACCAGTGATGGCTTTTTCAATTCGTTCACGCGGCGTCGAATAGTGACTAGACGGGAAAATCGTCAGTTGCTTTGGCTGATCCAAAATCTCGCCAGTCAGCGGATCAATTCGCGTAAGTCTCTCGACCTCATCGCCAAAAAACTCCACTCGCACCGCCGTGTCCTGCCCAGCTGGGAAAATATCCACTACATCGCCGCGCACCCTGAAAGTCCCGCGCGCAAAATCAACGTCGTTGCGCTTATATTGAATATCAGTTAGCAAGCGAATAAACTTGTCCTGAACCCGCCGCTCACCAACCGTCAATTGAATCGCCATATCAGCATACGTTTCCGGCGAACCGATGCCGTAAATACAAGACACGCTGGCCACGATAATAACGTCGCGCCGCGTCAGCAGCGCCGAGGTCGCCGCATGCCGCAGCCGATCGATTTCATCATTAATTTTTGAGTCTTTCTCAATGTAGGTGTCGCTACTGGCAATGTAGGCTTCTGGCTGATAATAATCAAAATAGCTGACGAAGTAATGTACCTCATTATCCGGAAAAAACTCCTTAAACTCAGAAAATAGCTGCGCTGCCAACGTCTTGTTGTGCGCCAGCACCAACGTCGGCACATTGGCTCGAGCAATAATATTTGCCATAGTAAAGGTCTTACCCGAACCCGTCACGCCTAGTAGGGTTTGCTCACGCTCGCCCCGCTTCAAACCATCCACCAACTGAGCAATCGCCGTCGGCTGGTCACCGGTCGGCTGATAGTTGGAGACGAGATTAAAGGCGCTCATATCATTACTATTGTAGCATTATTGACAAATAACAACTTTTCATGATATAGTTAACCAGTTATTAGCGATAAAACAAAAAGGGCACTTCAATGACTCCACAAAATACATGTATTCCGCGCGATGTGCAGCTGCAGGCTGCGATGTTCCGCCTCGGTAAGATGGAAGATGAAATCCAGAGCGGCTACGAAATTCTCCGGAAATATCAGAAAACAGTAACTATCTTTGGTTCGGCGCGCACCGACCCGAATAGCGCCTATTACCACGCCGCGAAAGAAACGGCTGAACGGCTAGCCAAACTCGGCTATGCTATTGTTTCTGGTGGTGGACACGGCATCATGGGCGCCGCCAACGAAGGCGCTAATAAGGCCGTCCAAGAGGGAGCGCGAGCTGCTGGCGGCGAGTCGATCGCGTTCAATATCCGCCTGCCGCATGAACAGGAGGTCAATAAGTATGCTACCGAGGTGTTTGAGTTTCAGCACTTTGCCCCGCGAAAGATTGTCATGACTATGTTTGCCGACGCGTATATCTACTTCCCGGGCGGCTTTGGTACACTGGATGAACTAGCAGAAATATTGACACTAATCCAGACTGAGAAAGCCAACCGCGCACCGGTGATCCTATTTGACACAGCATTCTGGAGTGATTTGGACGCCTTTTTCCGTAATCATATGCTGGCCGAGGGAGCTATCGTCGAGAAAGACCTGGATATTTACACCATCACCGACAGCGTCGATGAGATCATTGAGCTGGTACAAGCAAATAAGACCTATTGCTGATCACCTATCGTGTCAATTCAGACTTTTTGGGATTTCTTCAGGGTATTTGCGTTTTGCTGGGACTTTTTATGAGGTTTTTTGCTAGCAGATTTTTTAGATTTTACGGGCACGGCAGCTGACTTGCGGCATTTTGGTTTAGCGTTGGCTACCGGTAGCTGGAACGGCGACGCGGACTTGACTGGCTCACTGACGGCCGAGGCAACATAGCAAATCCCGCCCTCGCAGACGACGCGCTCAACAGTCGGCGTGTGCGTGCGCGGATGGGCTGAAAAACGACGGGTTATTTTATAGCCAAGCCCGCGCTTACCAGATTCGATACGATGCTGACCGTATGGTAATTGATGATGATAATTTTCAACGATATCCACCGGATGAAACGAGATAACCTGCCCGTCAAAATCCATCATCACCCAGTCGCTAGCTCTCGCCCAGGCTATCTGGTCAATTCGCGGCGCAGCAGCCATTAGCGCCTGGTACACTTCTCTGCCCGTCGTGTCCGCCGGATCAAGCCCAAGTGCACGGATAATTGAATGAGCCCGAGCTAAAATCTCAGTAATCAACCTCACATCGCTATCATCGCCGGCCATTCGTCTGAGCTCGCTCACGGCAACTCGTGTCCGCACTGAATCACCCAATAATTTTGTTAAGTTTCTTGACATTAAAACTCCTTTTCGCTTAGTGGCATGGCATGTAGTCGCGCACCTTGATATAAGATACCGGTTTTAGCACCAATATGATTGACGACCGAGCTTGAATTTGCGCTGGCAAATACTACTGCGTCCTTCAGCTGGGCGCCATGAGCCCACTGACTCAAAAAGCCACTGGCAAATGCATCACCTGCGCCAGTCCGATCAATTGCTGGCACATCCTCGTACATCGCTGCTCTGACAATCGTTACACCATCAGACGCCATCGAGCCATTCACGCCGTCTGTCAGCAACACCACCGGCACGAGCTCTTTTGCTCGCCGCACCAGCTGTTCCAGATCATCACCCGGCACTAACTGTTGCATCTCTTCTTTGTTCAGTGCCAATACCTCCACATCATCCAGCAGTCCCATTAACTTCTCGCGCTGTGCTAGCTCTCGCTTGCCTGGATTAAAGCAAATTTTCATACCAGCTGCTCGCGCCTCACGAAATACCTTATCCAAGACCGTCATCTGACCTGCCAGTGTTGATACATACAGCCAGTCAGCCTCGACACCTGCCACGGTAAAATCAGCCGCGTGATAATGCGTTGATGCGCCGCGATACGTCAAAATTGTCCGTTCACCGTTTGGCGCCAACAATAGCACCGAGTAGCCCGTATTGTATTTTTGGGAAAATCGAACATATCGCGTATCAACATTCTCGGCGTCCAGATCGTCCAACACCGCTTGACCAGCCGGATCGCGGCCAACAACTCCCATAAACATAACTTCATGACCTTGTCTGGCAAAGGTCACCGCAGCATTCGTCGCACCGCCGCCCGTCGAGAAGTGGATTTGATTTACATCAGCCTTGGCGCCGAGTTCCAACTTGGCAAAACAATGTTCTGGACTTTCGCACACGGGTGTTAGTGCATCTGACTGACTTAAAAAAACATCTTGTACGCCTGCACCGACAGTAATAATTTTTGCCACTACACCACTGCCTTTCCGGCTGAACCAAAGGCCTGAATTTTAGTCTCGACCACTTCCTGTACGGCCGCATAGACTGGTGGCATCAGCTTGACAATGGCGTATTCGTTCGGATTTTCGCGCAAGGTTTTTTCCAGCGTCGTGCGGAAAGCGTAACGCATATCGGAATTAATATTAATCTTAGAAACGCCAATTTTCGCCGCATCCTTAAAATAATGCAGCGGCGTGCCTGATCCGCCATGGAGCGAAATCTGGCAGTGCAGCGCCTCGCGGATACGCGCTAATAATTCCAAATCCAGCACTTTCGGCACCGGATACAACCCGTGCAAATTACCAATCGCCGCCGCAAACGTGTCAATTCCCGTCGCCTCTACGAAATCACGCGCGCCCTCTGGCGTGGAAAAGGTTTTCTTAATTTCTTCATAGTCAATCGCCTCGGTATGGACGTTTGATGAACCCCAAAAATAATGCGGCTCGGCTTCCACCAACGCGCCGGTGAACTTGGCGTACTCGACAACTTCGCGGGTTTTGGCGATGATTTCCTCATCCGAGGCATCGTGATTTGCCTGGGAAATATCGATATGCACAAACTCATAACCCGCGTCAATCGCCCGCTTGCAGCCCTCCACTGTCGGCCCGTGATCCAAGTTCAAATACATCTCAATGCCGTATTCAGCCTTATAATTATCCACCAAATCGCGCACATTCTCCAGACCCATGGCCTTCACCTCGGCGTCTGATACTTCCACCAGCACTGGCGACTGGAGCTTCTGCGCCGCCCGCGCCACCGCGATCAGCGTTTCTTGATTATCAATATTAAACGCCCCGACCGCAAAATGTTGCGCCCGTGTCCGCTGCATCAAATGGCGTGCATGCGTGGTATTGCGCCGAATGTCAGAAATTGTCAGTCCCATATACCCTTTTATCCCTTATGCTATTTATGGTTATTATAGCAACGGCGATGGAAAATGAAAAGAGGCGAAGGGGTTTTATGATTTATTTTTGTACGGTTTTCGTCAAAATGCTGGTCTTATCTTTTGGCTCATCATGGGGTCAATCCTCATGAGGGAACTTGGTATTTTTACTTATGCAGCAGCATGGGAGATCGCAACACTTGTGACAATTTCCTGTATAGCTGTAGACGCTCGAGAAATTCCCTGGCGCCTGCGTAAGCCTAAATAAATGACAGGTTATCTTTTACGTGCCGGACAATTGTTTCAACATCAAGTCCATGCTTCTGCCATAATTCAGCTACCGTACCGCTTTCGCCGAACTGGTCGCGGACGCCGATACGCTTTATTTTGACTGGCAATTTATCGCCGAGTACTTCCGCCACCGCACTGCCAAATCCGCCTGCAATTTGCCCTTCTTCTGCTGTCACCACACGGCCGCATTTTTGGGCGGCGGCAACGACCGCTGCTTCGTCCAGCGGTTTAATAGTGTTAAAATGCACGACTTCTGCCTGAACGCCGGAGTACGCCAATTGTTCTGCCGCCATGAGCAGCTGATAGGTCATCGTGCCAGTACCTAGTAACGCTACATCTTTACCCTGCCGCAGTACGGACGCTCGGCCTATGGCCACCTCACCATCCAAAAACAGCAGCATGTCAGCTCGCGGCAACCGCACATAATTTGGCCGCGGATCAGCCGCCATCACTGCTGCCATCATTTCGGCCTCGTAGGCATCACCTGGTGCCAAGACCACCATGTTTGGCAGACTCCGCATCAGCGCGATGTCCTCCAGCATTTGGTGCGTCGCGCCGTCCGCACCGACATTCAGCCCGGCGTGCGAACCGACCAGCTTGACCAGCTGACTATTCAGGCAAATTGTCGTCCGAATTTGTTCCCAATTACGCCCCGGACTGAACGCCGCATAACTGGCTGCAAACGGAATATTACCCATGGCTGCTAGCCCTGATGCCACCGTCACCAGATTTTGCTCTGCCACACCAACCTCAATGAACCGCGGCGCGCCGATTCGCTCGGCAAACTCGCCAAAGCCGACGCTGTCTGCCAGGTCAGCGCTTAGCGCCACAATTTGACTATTGTTCATTGCTGTGTGAACTAGTCCACGGCCAAAACCGAGCCGCATCGACGCGGTATTTCCCGCGCGCCAATCATCCCGCAGCATGCTCATACGCCCACCCCTTCTTCCGACTGTTTCTTAGCCAGTAAACCCAATTGTGTCAGCGCCGCGGCGGCCTGCTCGGCATTTGGCGCCTTGCCGTGCCATCGATAATCTCCCTCCATAAAATCAACGCCGCGCCCAGGTACCGTATGCGCGATAATCACGCTCGGTTGCTCGCGTACTGCCTGTGCTGCTTCAATTGCCGCGATAATTCGCGCCACGTCATGCCCGTCGATTTCCTGCACCTGCCAACCGAAACTGCGCCACTTCTCACCCAAATCATTCAGCGGCATGACTTTTTCTGTATCGCCGCCAATTTGAATAGTATTACGATCAACGATAGTGATTAGCCGGCCTAATTTATACTTGGCTGCAAACATCGCCGCCTCCCAAATATTGCCTTCATTAAGTTCACCGTCACCTAAACTACAATATATGAAGCGTTCCGAATTCTGTAAATACTGCAAATGATATGCCATGCCAGCAGCCTGACTGAGACCGCAGCCAAGCGGCCCGCTCGTCGTCTCTAGCCCTGGTAATTTTACCCGCTCCGGATGCCCTTGTAGCCGCGAGCCAAACTGCCGCAAACTCATTAACTCTGATTCCGATAAAAATCCGCGCATCGCCATCGCCGCGTATAGCAGTGGTGCATAATGGCCGTTACTCATGACGAACAGATCGCGATCAGGCCAATCCGGCTCTTCTGGCCGCAATCTAAGAATCCGAAAATACAGCACCGCCATCACATCAGCAAACCCCAGCGGTCCCGCCACATGACCACTACCAGCAGCCGTCACTTGGCGAATAATCAGCTGCCGTAATTCTTGCGCCTTCTTTTCTAGCTGGCCAGTCGTGAGTTGGCTCATGGTAAACTACCCGAGCACACCCGTCTTGCTAATTTCCTGCTGGAGTTTAGCGAACATTGCTGGTGGATCAGTTGCTTTTTGGATTGTCCCGCCAACGTTCAGGACGTTCACGCCGCCCTGAACAAGGCTATAAGCATTGTCAACCATCACACCACCATCCCAACCAATTTCAACATTCGGATTAATCATCTTGACGAGCCGAATTTTTTCCAGCTGCATCAGGCTGGCTGTTCCGCCAAACTTACCTAGCTCACCGCTGAAAATCAGGACATGCTCTGCCTCTTTGATAAGCTCTTCGACGGTTTGCGGCACTGTTGGCTTGAGCAGTGCTAGCCCAGCCATAATACCCGAGCGCTTAATTTCTTTGAGTGCCCCCAACACGTCGCCTTCGGCCTCGGCATGAATAATAATCAAATGCGGCCTCAGTGCGATTAACTTCGGTACATACTCATCTAGTTTGTTCACCATGGCGTGAATATCAATCGTCCAACCTTCTGGTGCCCATAATTCTGGGATGCTGACCGTAAAGGTTGGCGCAAATTCACCATCAGTCAAATCGATATGCACCCGCTCAGCAAAGCCGGTAATTCTATCGACTTGCTCTTTGTATTGCTGGGCATTTTCTGCCAAAATTGCCGGGGCGATAACACTACTCATACGATCTCATCCAGTTGCGCATTGCGCCGATTATACCGCGGGGCATCCGTGTATGCAGTATTGAGCCACGTTTCAACAATGCCCTTCCAGGCAGCTTCGTTATCCTCGAGGACCCTAGCCGGCAGACATAATACATTCGAATTATTGTCACGCCGCGTCATCCTCGCCTCATGTGCATCCCAAATAACACTGGCGCGGATCCCCTTAAAACGATTCGCCGCCATACACATACCCTGACCGCCGCCACAAATTAAAATTGCCCGTGGATCATCCTCGCTATCACCAATCACTCGCAGCGCTGCCGCTGCCGCAAACTGCGGAAAGTCGTCATCAGGATTAAGCTCACGACCACCGACATCCTCGACTGCGTAGCCACTTTTCGCCAAATACGCAAATACTTTTTCTTTCAGCGTAAACCCGCGATGATCTGAACCAAGATAAATCTTCATGGGTTTAGTATAAGCGGTTTGGGCGATATTTGCAACCAATCAAGTCCTTGGAAGTCCGGCCCATTACGACGCCGATCCACAGCTGGCCAACACCTTATCCATCACCTCTTTCTCTGCATTTGTTACCCACAGACGATATTTACGCTTAACCGCCACCTGCCGTTCAATGTACTGACAGCGAAACGGCTTGTTGGGAGGCAGCCAGGTTGCCGCGTCGCCATCACCTTTGGCTTGGTTGGCCGGACCGTCGGCAGCCAACAAATTCAGCGGGTCGTTTGCCAATTTTTCTCGTTCCTCACGTGGTAGTTGCTGTGCACCTTTCTGCCACGCATCACTTAACGCCACCACGTGATCGATTTGTACTTTCGACGAGGTCTCTGGCCCGCGCTGAAACTTGATTGTCCGACCAGTATACGGGTCACGTAGTGTCCCAGCCAACACGCGACATTTATCATCAATTTTTGTTTCCATTAGATCCCGCGCCAAAATTACTTCACGCACTGAGCAGCCGCTCATTTTACCCCAACCATCACTAAATTGTTTGCGGCTATAGCCCGTTTTGGGTGCGCGACCTTTAACCTCTAGTTTAGCTAACTCCGCCTGAGCGTTTGAATCACCAAATAATTGCCGCTGCATAGACGGCGAAGTTGGTGCAACCCGCGGCTGCTGCAATTGCACCGCCCACACTACTGCACCCACTACCGCCGTGACAAGCAGTACCATTATCTGCCGCCGTCTAATTTTCCTCGTTGCCATATTTATATTATAATGAAAGTATGAAAACAGTTCCACGCCTACTCGACACCTTTATGCCACATCATTACGCATTAACTCTTGATCTGACGCACGCCGAAGAAAAATCTTTTTCTGGCTCGGTAATTATTTCTGGCGAGTCGACTGGCGAGTCAATTTCACTACATTCCAAAGAATTAACTATTCATTCAGCGTTGATTGACGACCAGCCAGCTGAGTTTTCTCTTGGTGAATTTGACGAATTACGCCTGTCACGCCCAGAGCTGTCCAGTGGACAGCACACCGTTCGCATCGACTTTTCCGGCGCCATCACCGACGCCATGCATGGATTATACCCTTGCTATTTCACTCACGACGGTGTCAAAAAGCAGCTGTTTGCTACCCAATTTGAATCGCACCACGCCCGCGAAGTCTTTCCGTGTGTTGACGAGCCAGCCGCCAAAGCCACGTATGACGTGACACTCGTGACCGCTCCGGACTTGACTGTCCTTGGCAATATGCCCGTCACTGAATCATCTGAAAAGAACGGCGCGCTGACAACCACCTTCGCCACCACGCCACGAATGAGTAGTTATTTGCTGGCTTTTGTCGTCGGTGAACTCCACAAGAAATCCGCCCACACCACCTCTGGCGTTGAGGTAAATGTTTGGGCCACACCAGCCCAAAGCGAAGACATACTGGATTTTGCGCTGGACATCGCCACTGGCTCCATTGATTTTTATGATGAATATTTTGGCGTGCCGTATCCGCTACCAAAATCTGACCACGTGGCGCTGCCAGATTTCTCGTCTGGTGCCATGGAAAACTGGGGACTCATCACCTACCGCGAAAGCTGCTTGCTGGCTGACCCGAAATTAACGCCAGAATCGTCCAAGCGCTTCATCGCCACCGTCATCGCTCACGAACTCAGCCACCAGTGGTTTGGTAATCTGGTGACCATGCAGTGGTGGAATGACCTGTGGTTGAACGAAAGTTTCGCTAATATGATGGAATACGTGGCAGTCGACGCGCTGCATCCAGAATGGCGAATGTGGGAGGATTTCGCCACCAGCGAGGTCACCGCGGCGCTGCGGCGCGACAGCTTGGATGGTGTGCAGCCAGTGCAGGCCGACGTTAATCATCCGGACGAGATCAGCACTTTGTTTGACCCGGCGATTGTCTATGCCAAGGGCGGACGGCTATTAGTGATGGTGCGGCGGCTGATCGGCGAGGAGGCGTTTCGCGCAGGACTAAAGTCATATTTTGAAAAATTTGCCTATCAAAACACTGTTGGTAATGATTTATGGCAAGAGCTAGAAACCGCCAGCGGCCAGCCAGTTGTTGAATTGATGAATGCCTGGATTTCTCAGCCGGGGTTGCCGATTGTGCAGGTCGAGCAGGATAGTTCTGGCGAGCAGTCCACTGTCACCCTCCGCCAGGAACGCTTTTTCATCGGCGACCATCAGCCGTCCGACGCCCTGTGGCCAATTCCACTGTTCGCCAATCAGCCGCTTGATGATATTCTGACCGAGCACGAGAAAACGTTTACGGCAAATGGCGACGTTCGGCTAAACTGCGGACTGAACGGACATTTCGTAACGCACTACGACTCAGCAACACGAGATCGATTGATCGAAAAAGCGGCAGAATTACCGACGTTAGATAAAATTTGCTTATTGCAAGACATGACGTTGTTGGCGCGGTCTGGACGAGAAAGTTCGGCGGCGCTACTGCCGCTGGCACGCGTTTTTCAGCACGAGACCAATGAAAGAGTCTTTAATAAAGCCGGGACAAATTTGGTGGAATTGCGCAAATTCGTCGATGACAGTGAAGCAGGACGCGCTCGGCTAAAGCAGATTTCTGCTGAATTTGCCCGCGATACATTCATGGAACTTGGCTGGGATGAGCAGGACGGCGAGTCTGATGACGACCGCGAACGGCGCACGGCAGCGCTAGGTTTGATGTTATACGGCGAAGACTCAGCAGCGCTCGCGGAGGCCAAACGACGTTTTAATGAGACTAACCCAGAGGATTTACCAGCTGAAATTCGCCCGCTGATCATCAACGCCAATGTCAGATACTTCGAGACGCCAGAAATGATTGACAAGCTTTTTACGATATACCAGAATACACCGTCAGCCGACTTGCAAGTTGATATCGCGCTAAGCCTGACCTCGACGAAAAATCCAGCAACCGCCGAACGAATTTTAACGGCGATCAAGGATGCTGACATTATCCGCCCGCAAGACGCCAGCCGCTGGTTTATTTACCTCATCCGCACGCGGGAAAATCGGCAAATTGCCTGGAATTGGCTGAAAGAAAATTGGTCGTGGGTGAAAGATACCTTTGGCGGCGATAAAAGCTACGATAATTTTATCCGCTACGCCGCCAGCGCTCTGTTGACCCGCGATGAGCTAAACGACTTCACCAAATTCACTAAGCCGCTGCGCGCCGAACCAGCCCTGACCCGCACCATTGATTTGGGTATCCGTGAGATAGCCGGTAGAGTAGCACTGATTGAACGGGATCAGGCGGCGGTTATTGATGCACTTAGTAACTAGATCTATTTGGCCTTAGGCGTTACCTCTATGTTGTAGTGGCATAGCTAGTCGATAACGACAGATTGTTTGCTACTCTGCTCTCCGTCAACAGCTATCGCTAGTATCTGCATGTCGCGCCCCTCATACTGTGGATGCTTCGCTACGAACAATTCCGCCGCGAAGCGCATTTGACGCTGTTTTTTGGCGGTAATTGCCGCCAGTCCACCGCCAAAGTTGTCGTTTTTACGATATTTTACCTCTGTAAAATGCAACGTATCGTCCTTCGAGCTGACAATATCAATTTCGCAGTACCGTGTCCGCCAGTTGCGGGCGATGATCTCATGGCCGTCCGCCACTAGCCAGTCTGCGGCGGCCTGCTCGCCCGCGTTGCCAATGTCGCGAGTAGTGGATAGGCGAGCAGCGGGTTCGCTATCTCCTCCGACAGAGGTTGTGAAATGTTCGCGAGTAGCGGACGTTTCAGCCGAACGCTCACGAGCCATCTCCGGTGGAGGTGCGAGTGAAGAGTGTACTCTGGAGGAGAATGGTAGCGAACCAGCCTCCACATACTTCTGTAGCGGCGCAAAACTCAGTCGATGCAATGGCGTCACGCCCAACCGCTCAATTGCCATACGGTGCTTGGCCACGCCATAGCCAGCATTTGACGCGAAGCCATACCCTGGATAGACCGCATCTTGCTCGGTCATGTACTGATCACGCGCTACTTTGGCGATGATCGACGCCGCCGACACACTGGGAATCAAACCGTCGGCCTTGGCCATCACCGTCACGTATCGCTCCAGCGCTGTATCCGCCAGAAAATTAACCGTCCCGTCAATGATAATTTCATCAAATGCCAAATTTTTCTCTTTACACTGCGCCTGAATTTGCTTGACCGCTCGCCGTGTCGCCAGCCTTAGCGCCTGACTCATGCCAACGTCGTCCAATTCCCTGGCGCTCACCCAGCCTAGCGCCCATGCAGCCGCCTGCTCGCGAATCACCTCGTCCAGATCCTCACGGCATTTTTTGGTTAACTTTTTACTATCATTGAGACCCTCAATCTCGACACCACCCAAAATCACTGCACCCACCACCAGTGGCCCGGCCCACGGCCCGCGTCCAACTTCATCAATGCCGAGGATCATGTGCACGCCGACCTTTTTTCGCCGCCAAATTTGCGACTACCCAACCAAGCCATACAACTGCCGCGCCCAGCGTATTTGCCAAAATATCCCAATTAGTATCATCCAGCGTGATACGTGCTAGTCCTACCTTCACCATCAATAATTCAGCTAGCTCATTAACACAGCCGAGCGCCGACACCAACGCAAATACTGAGAACGCCATCACTAGCCAGTGTGCTCGCCACCGTATTGCTAACACCAAGTACACCCACACCAGCCCAGTGAACAATCCACCGCCCACGAAATGCGTGGTAAAGCTGGTGTCTCGCCCCTCAATCAGCGGCGACGGCAAATACCACGAGATGAAAAACAATACGCACGCTAGATATAACAACCAACGATACTTCTTTTCGTCAGTGAAACCATGATAGCGCAATACATACGGCACTATAAATGCCAGTGTCACCGGAACAAACACGGAAATATAATGAAAGATTGACATATTGGCATTATACCACGAGAAAACCGCCCCCAGAGAGGGCGGCCCTGTATGCTTCAAAACTTACGCTTCTTTGTGACGAGCTGCTACTTCGGCGGCCTTGGCGTCAAGCTCCGCCTGAGCAGCGTCTTTCTCAGCCTGCTTGGCAGCGGCTTCCTTAGCAGCCTCTTCTTTCAGGCGCTCCGCTTCAGCCTCGGCTTTAGCATCGTGGACATCATTGACGGCAGCGCGGTCAAAGTTTTTGGCAGTCAGACGAGCTGATTTGCCAGAGCGCTTGCGCAAGAAGCTGAGGAACTTACGGCGAACCTTGGCACGGCGGATGATTTCCGCCTTCTCAATCAGTGGGCTGTGCAGCAAGAATGATTTTTCCACACCAACACCTGACGCAATTTTGCGAACCGTGATACGCGAGGTGTGTGACTGCTTGTTGTCGGTGCGAATAACCACACCCTCAAACATCTGAATACGCTCTTTGTTACCTTCCTTAATTTTCTGGTACACACGCACGGTGTCACCACTGCGGACATCGACAACTGCTTGTTTTTTCTGCGCTTGGTTGACTTTGTTGATTAGTTCAAAACTCATACTGTTTTCCTCTGTTTCGGGATCTTAACAGCTGGCCATATAGTTGTATCCCTATAGCTCCACACTGAAAGACTCGATATTTAATATCACCGATACAATCAGTTACCGATTTTAGCACAATTACCCAAAGATGACAACTCCTGAAAACTTCACTAAACTGCGCTATAATTGGTCGCATGGATTACAATATATTAGCACTTGAACTACACAAAAAATATAAGGGTAAAATTACCACCAGTTTGCGCGACCAGGAGGAGTTGGATCGCGATAAATTAAGCGCCTATTACAGCCCAGGCGTGGGTGCGGTCAGCCAGGCGATCGCCGAAAACCCAGCAGACCTGCCAAAGTATACCTGGACGAATAATCTAGTCGGCGTGATTTCTGACGGCTCAGCGATTCTGGGCTTGGGCGATTTGGGGCCAAAAGCCGCCATGCCAGTCATGGAAGGCAAGGCGCTGCTGTTCAAGCATTTTGCTGATGTTGACGCTGTGCCAGTTGTACTGGATGTTCACGAGCCGGAACAAATTATTACTACGATCAAGGCAATCGCACCGAGCTTTGGGGCAATTAATCTCGAAGACATCGCTGCACCAAAATGTTTTGAGATTGAAGAGCGCCTGAAAGCTGAGCTGGACATCCCCGTGTTTCATGACGACCAGCACGGTACCGCAGTTGTGGTGTTAGCAGGGTTGATTAACTCTATGAAAGTCGTTGGTAAAAATCTGCCTGACTGTAAAGTGGTCATGATTGGCGCGGGAGCTGCTGGCACAGCCATCGCTAAGTTACTATACGCTTATGGTGTTTACAATATTTACGCTGTTGATAGCCGCGGCATTATTTCCGATGAGCGCGATGATTTGAACACCGAAAAAACCGCCCTAAAACAATACCTGAAAACCGACATTAGCGGCTCGCTAGACGACGCAATTACCGATGCCGACATTTTCATCGGCGTATCAAAGCCAGGACTATTAACTCCGGAAATGGTAGCAAAAATGGCCAAAAATCCTGTCGTCTTTGCCCTGGCAAATCCAGTACCAGAAATCATGCCAGACATCGCTCGAGAGGCGGGCGTAGCAGTCATCGCCACTGGCCGCAGTGATTTTCCAAACCAAATTAATAATTCCTTGGCCTTCCCAGGCATCTTCCGCGGCGCCCTGGATCATGGTGTGAAAAAAATCACCGACCAGCATAAACTGGCGGCCGCCGAAGCGCTAGCTGGACTAGTCGAAAACCCAACTGCTGAGGAAGTCATTCCTTCGCCGTTTGATGAGCGAGTAGCGCCAACCGTCGCTCGTGTTATCATATAACCCTATTCGCCACATGCTAACGATCATAATAAAAGCTGTCGGAGAGCTGGCCTCAGCGCGGCTTTTTGATATCCACTAGATAACTCGATTAACTTCCTCAAGTGTCGTCTCGCCGCGCAAAGCCGCCAGCACGCCCGCCTGCAATAATGTCACCATACCATGTTTCTTGGCTGTAGCCTCAATTGCTTCAGTGTGAACATCGGCAATATCGCCACGTAGGAATTTCTGAATTTCCTCAGTCACCACCAGCTGTTCCATCACCGGGATACGCCCCTTGTAACCGAACGGTACCTCGTCGGTCGCCACGGGTCGCCACAGCTTGAACGTATCAAGATCAGGACAATCAACATGTGACGGTAGATCCTGTAAGACTTCCTTTACCCAGTTGCGCGTTGCCTCATCTGGTTCATACTCTTCCTTGCTCTCATCGTGTAGCCGCCGCACCAGCCGCTGAGCGATCAATAGTCGCACCGCTGAACTAAAAATTGGATTCTGCCCAATCATATCAATAATTCGGCTAAATGCCGCTGACGTCGAGTTAGCATGAAAGCTTGACAGAACCAGATGCCCAGTAATCGACGCCTGAATTGCTGTCTTGGCAGTTTCCTGATCACGAATCTCACCAACCATCACCACGTCTGGGTCAAGACGTAACACGCTACGCAGCCCATCATCAAACCGCTGGCCAGCCGTCGTATCAATCGGGATCTGCGTAATGCCGGGAATGGTATTTTCTACTGGATCTTCCAGTGTAATCACTTTACGATCCGGCGTATTGAGCGCATTGAGAATGCTGTACAAAGTCGTTGACTTGCCCGAACCGGTTGGCCCAACTAACAGCACCAGGCCACGCGGATGAGAAATAATCTCATCAATTTGCGCCCGTTCAGCCGCACCGATACTGAGCAAGTCTAGGTTCAGCATCGAGGTGTCAAAATTAAATAAGCGCAGCACTACGTCTTGACCATACATGGTTGGCACCGCTTCGACACGGAGGTTAAGGAGGTGTGATACCCCGTCACGATGGATTTCTTGCTGCATGTGCCCCGACTGCGGCTCATTGGACGCCGTCGAAATATTTGCTCGCGAAGCCAGTGCCGCCATGATAACTCGATAACGATCACGGCCCAGCTCCGCCACCGAGTGCAGCGCGCCATCAACGCGCATCCGCACCCGAATGGTGTCGCGCTGATTCTCAATATGAATATCCGATGCATTCAGCCGATCCGCCTGATCGATCAAATAGTTAAACACGTCGTTTGTACCGACGGTCGCCAATGTCTGGCTGACCTGCTGGAGTGTGTCACTATCGCCCTCTTTGGCGATTTTGATATTATCATAAATCACTTTTTTCGGCGGATCAAATCGCAGCATTAAGGCCCGAAAGCCCGAGGCCGATATCAGGAAGAACTTAGCAATAATACCCTGCTCGCGGTAGTTATTAGTCATCGTCGCTACTAATGATTGTGGCGTCTGTGACGTAATGCCAAATCGATATGACTGCTCGTCAGGGTTTATCGCCAGTGGCACAACGTGTCCGTTATACATCTCTTCAATCGTCAAAATATCACGAATCAGCGGAATTGTTTGTTCAAACTCGCGAGCATCCAGATATTGTAGGCCTAAAATCGCCGCTCGTTTCCGGGTTGCGTCTTCATCTTGATCGCGACGTTGTTGTTGAATTCGATCTTCATCCATCAATTTTATTATAGCAAAAAGCTTATCCTTGGGCGAGTGCTATAATGATATCATGCCAGAAATTACCCTCCTCCTGCACAACATTCGCTCGACGTACAATGTCGGTGCAATTATGAGAACAGCCGAAGGCTTTGGCGTCAGGCAAATTATCTTTAGCGGCTATACGCCGTACCCCGATTTACGATTGGTCAACCCCCGGTCTATCGACCCAAGGCTACCGCATATTACCGAAAGGTTGACCGCCCAGATTCACAAGACTGCATTAGGCGCAGAAACAATGCTGCCTTTTAGCTACGTAGCCGATATTCGTCAGTGGTTGGCGGAGAATGCCAACAGGGAACGTTTGCCCGTGGTCGCCCTAGAGCAATCAGTGTCGAGCACAGAACTTAACACGTTTCGGCCACCAGCCCGCTTTGCCCTATTTCTCGGTGAGGAGGTCTATGGCATTGAGCCGGACATTCTAGCGCAGTGCGACTACATCGTCGAAATCCCCATGCGAGGTACCAAGGAGTCATTTAATGTCTCGGTCGCGACCGGCATCGCACTCTACGGCCTCTGTTTCCCGCACTCAATATAAGCTCTAGGCTAGATCATAATCCCTACAGGTGTAAATGATGTCACAATTGCCATTAAAATCAGCGTCACGTACCAAATCTTGCGATTAAATTGATACTTCTCGACCGACACCACTAAAAGCAGGCCGACAATCAGTCCAACCGGCAGCGCCTGGATCGCTACCACGCCCAGCTCAATCGGCTGCTTCAGTCGCAACCACAATGCCGCCAGCACGACACACACCACCAACTTTACGAAAAAGGTGCTGTCAGTTTCGTACAGCCGCTCCCGACCTTTGCGGTTGGTAATGCTACTTGCCTTTGAGCGATTACGAGCGTACGTTCGCGATTTTTGTTTTGCCATAAGCTTTTTTATCATATCATACCATGCATACCATAGCAAAGCAGCCCCGCATGAAAGCGAGGCTGCCCTAGGCTCAGATTATGTGAAATAAATTACCACATGTTTGTCAGATGGACCGACTTAAATCCATTCCAGCCGTGACCAACTTCTGCTAAACCACTACTAAACGGCCAATTCATATTACCGCTATTTGTATATTGCAGCAACCGTCCGTCTTTCGTCCGACCGACAATATCCGCCAGGCCATCAGTGTTCATATCACCGAGCATAATGGTATCAAACCCGTTCCAGCCATGACCGATTTGACGACCGCTCTCGAACATTGTCGTCTTGTTGTCGCGTCCACGATTGAGATATGCCCACATCGTACCGTCCTGGCGTACTGCGACGATATCATCATAACCATCACCATTCAAATCACCAGCAACAATCGATCGAACATTATTCCAACCGTGACCGATTTGACGGGCTTCATCTGACACGAAATCATACGTCCCTTCAAGCTTCTTGTAGCGCAGATAGACCTTGCCTGCCATCAAGTTACCGTTAGCGTCGACATAAACATGTGAGACTGGGCTATCCTTACCGTTCAATTTAGCAAATACCGCGCCACCATGATGGTCGATGTCGCTCGCAACCGGCTTGTCGGCAAATGGCGTCGTTGCTGAGCCATTGTTACGGAATACTTGAGCCTTTTGATTCTTTGAATAGGCAACGATATCCGGACGACCATCACCATCCATGTCAGCAAATGTAATGTTTGTGTATTTATTAAAGCCCTGCCCGATCTTTGTCGAACCGCCACTAAATGGCCAACCCGGGATAGCATTGTTCTGATATAGCCACAACGAGCCATCTTTGCTCAAGCCAACTGCGTCACTGAAGACAACACCCTCGGTAGCATTCGCAACTGGTGCGCCACTCAGCACCAAGCCAAACACCGTCGCCGACAGCCCAAGCACCGTTACCGTTTTCTTTAGTATTCCCATACGTCCCTCCACCGTCATAGACGGTATTTATTTAGTACACTCCTACCGTACTACGTTTTCTAAATAAAAGCAATCCCGCTTGTGATTATCAAGCGGGATCGTGGTAAATTCTGCTGTAGGATTAGCGACCAATTACATCCGAATCTCGGCGTCAACACCAGCCGGTAAGCTCAGATTCTGCAGGCTATCAATCGTTTTTGGCGTGGCATTGGTAATGTCAATGAGGCGCTTATGGGTGCGCATCTCATAGCTCTCGCCGCCCATTTTATAGACGTGCGGGCTTTTTACCACCGTGTAGGTACTGCGACGAGTCGGCAGCGGCACAGGGCCGGCCACGCTCGCGCCGGTGCGAATTGCCGTATCGATAATTTGTTTTGCTGACTGGTCGATGACTTTATGGTCGTACGCTTTCAGGCGAATACGAATCTTGATACCAGTGTCTTGAGCCATAGCTCCTCCTTTATGTGCGACTCCGTAACCTCTGCTCACGTCCGTGCCTCGCGGATGGCCGAGTTCTCGGAGTAAATTAATACTGTTTGGCGATTATATCACAATACCTGAAGTATGGCTAGTCAAGAACTACCGGATTTGCTGCCACCCACTAACGCCACTGCGCGACATCTTCAATCGGCGGTCGATAACCCATAGCTTCACCCAACCGGCTCGCCGCCAAAATACAGGCTGCAATATAGTCGGCACTAGCTTCGTGGTCAGACCGGACATATTCTTGGTATTGCTCACTAGTATAGTCCACCGGCAGAGGTACGATGGTATTATCTATCTCACCAAAAACCTGCATTATCTTTTCGTCAAGCTGGATTACGTGCCCTAACTCATGACAAAACGCTATCAACCCGACGATTTGACGACCTATTTCTGCATCCTCAAGTCGCTCACGCGGCACACCCAGTCGAGACGACATCCGTGCTATAAGATTCGGACTAGACAGCGTCTCCCTCGTGCCGATGACAATCATTGGAATTTTCTCACCATTCCATGTCTCACCCTCACCACCCCTGAAGTCACCACTGTTCTCATCAATAACAATTTGCATCTCCTCTAGTGTCCGAGCCGGAAACAAATTCAAGGCGGTCTCGTAAATATCGCCTGCTAGCGGATTGATACACTCACCGAGTTTTTCGACTCTTAATTTTTGCGCTTTTTTGTGCGACAACTCTTCCATAGTAATCTAACTGTAACATATAATATTTATTCCGTCAAACATCACTCTAAACTACGAATGGCTTCTGTCACCACTTTGGCCGAATGACGCAGTGCCGCCTGTTCGCGCTCATTAAGCGGATACCCAGTCAAGATCTTCACACCATCCGCACAAATCGTTGATGGCAGGCCGAGCACTACATCGTGCAGCCCATACTCGCCCTCAACCAGTGAGCAGACTGGATAGACCGAGCGTGACGACGAGCGTAGTGCCGAGACAATCTTGGAGATAACGAAACCAATTGCATAATACGTCGACCGCTTGGTCTCAATTACCCGATACGCTCGCTGACGAATTTGCTCCTCAATACCGTCGACCATCGCTGGCTTAAATCCCGGATAATCAGCGAGCGGCACCTCACCGACTTGCGCTGATTCAATTGTCGCAAATGACGAATCACCATGCTCCCCTAGAATATAGGCGTCAACCTCTCGACTATGTACATCTAGCTGATCCGCGATATACGACTTAAGCCGCGACGTATCAAGCGTTGTCCCCGTGCCAAACACCCGACTCTTTGGCAGGCCCGATTCTTTCAGCGCCACATACGTTAGTGCATCAACCGGATTTGATACCACAAGGATATACGGACGAGCACCGTTCCTCATAATATTTCTCACTGTCCCACGCATAATCTCAGCATTCACGCCGAGCAGCTCCAGTCGCGTCTGCCCCGGCTGTTGCGGTGCACCAGCGGTGATAACCACGATATCATCAGTCTTGATGTCATCATAACTACCAGGCCGCACCACGACACACCGATCAATTCCCATTCCATCAGTGATGTCCGCCGCTTGACCCCACGCCAGATCGGGGTCACGGTCAATCAGCACGATTTCCTCAACTACACTCCTGAGCGCACAGGCGTACGCCGCCGTCGCACCGACCATGCCACCCGCACCGACGATCACCAACTTCTGTTTATTCATGTTTGTCTCCTAATTTTTATTGCGATAACCTCTCTACTGTAACGCTATCTTGTTAATTTGTCAAGATGCTTATGATAGTCCGTCGCCAATGTAGCCCATCAAAAATCCCCCAGTTTCCCGGGGGATTTTTATGCTTAGGTTATGAAGATTATTTGTTAATCTTTGTTACCACACCAGCACCAACGGTACGGCCGCCTTCGCGGATAGCAAAGTTCAAACCTTGCTCCATAGCGATTGGGGCGAGCAATTTAACCTTGAAGGTTACGGTGTCGCCTGGCATGACCATTTCTTTGTCAGCTGGCAATTCAACTTCACCAGTCACGTCAGTGGTGCGGAAGTAGAACTGTGGCTTGTAACCCTTGGAGAATGGAGTGTGGCGACCGCCTTCTTCCTTCTTCAAGATGTAAACCTCAGCCTCAAACTCGGTGTGCGGCGTAATGGTGCCTGGCTTTGCCAAGACCTGGCCACGCTCAATGTCAGTCCGCTCAATACCGCGTAGCAAGACACCAGCGTTGTCGCCTGCTTGACCCTGATCCAGAGACTTCTTAAATGCCTCAATACCAGTGACTACTGATTTCTGAGTTGGGCGGATACCAACGATTTCAACCTCGTCGTTCAGCTTAACAACACCCTGCTCAATACGACCGGTTGCCACAGTACCGCGACCCTTGATTGAGAAGACGTCCTCAATTGGCATAATGAACGGCTTATCCATGTCGCGTGGTGGCTCTGGGATGTAGCTATCCATCGCGTCAACCAGTTCCATGATGGCGTCTTCGTACTTCTCGTCGCCTTCCAGCGCCTTAAGAGCCGAACCCTTGATAATTGGAGCGTCTTTGTCAAAGCCATTCTTCTCGAGAAGTTCACGAACTTCTTCCTCGATTAGCTCGACCATATCTGCGTCAGCCATGTCCATCTTGTTGAGGAAGACAACGATCTTTGGCACGCCAACCTGCTTTGCCAGCAGCACGTGCTCGCGGGTTTGCGGCATTGGACCGTCGGTCGCCGCAATCACTAGGATCGCGCCGTCAACCTGGGCAGCACCAGTGATCATGTTCTTGACGTAGTCAGCGTGGCCTGGCATGTCAACGTGTGCGTAGTGACGGTTCGGTGACTCGTATTCTTGGTGCGAGCTGGCGATAGTAATACCGCGCTGGCGCTCTTCTGGTGCGTTGTCGATCTGGTCGTACGCAATTGGTTTGTTAACTGCGCTTGGGAGGCGCTTTGCGAGCACTGCCGTAATTGCGGCGGTCAGTGTCGTCTTGCCGTGGTCAACGTGGCCCATAGTACCGACGTTCACGTGCGGCTTGCTTCGGTCAAATGCATCTGCCATTTGTAGAAGTTCTCCTTTACTTAATTATATTTTCACGCGGGTACAGTCCATTAAACAGACCTCACGGCGTATGTTCTTGATTATAACTGGTTTGCAAACTGTTGTAAATAGGGTTTATACTATAGGGCATGAGTATCTTTTCTAAGAAAGTAACACCCGAAGCAGCTCGCGCTGGTGTGTACCCAAAACGATTATCGTATGACGAGCGTCAGGAGCTAAATGCCGAGTATGATCGTCGTCATCAAACCAGTCTACCGAAGCTACCCTCCTTAAGTATCGCCTTCCTTCTAACCATAGCGCTCGCAGCAACCTGGATGTTCATCAAGCTCACCACCTTATTTATCAAGGCCAGCGGACAGTCTGCCGTCTTTCTATTATTCTTTCTATTTATCTTCATCGCGATCTGCTACGGTGTCACATTTTTCTACGTCAAGCGTACCCTTGATAGGCTCAGCGTTAGTGGCACAAAATTTGTTATCGTTTACGTCGCACTCATTAGTGTCGTACTCGGGTGCTGCCACCAACTCGGTGTCGCTCCCTTTCATACACTTCTGTCACTGCCGCTCCCAACTTTGTTGGTCGCTACTGGTGGACACTACGTTGCGACGAGTATACTCGCCAAATGCTGCGTCCATTTTGAGTGGTAATATCGATGATTGTATTATATACAACAGTTTCTTACAGGGGTAGATTGTTGTAATTATTACTTTTTGTTTATTATTTTCTCTGTGATGTCGTATACTGAAGAATGTGCATCAGTTAATGCTAAAGGAGAAATAATCTATGTGTGGAATTGTTGGCTATATCGGTGAGCGCGAGGCGCAGAACATCCTTGTCGCCGAACTAAAGCGGCTCGAGTACCGCGGCTATGACAGCGCCGGAATTGTCACCCTGTCGGGTTCTGCCACACCAACCCTGCTGCGCACCAAAGGCAAGGTGGCAGCGCTGGAAGAGCTCGTCGGACAACATAAGACGAGCGATACGGTCGGCATCGGACACACCCGCTGGGCAACGCATGGTGAACCAAGTAAACGCAATGCTCACCCACACCATGTTGGCGAGATTTATCTGGTACATAACGGTATCATTGAGAACTACCAAGACCTTAAAACGATGCTTTCTGGCCATGAGTACGAGTTTAAGAGCGATACCGATAGCGAGGTGTTGGCGGCCCTGATTGACTATCTACGGCGTGACTCGCCGGATTTGCTGACAGCAGTCACTGGCGCGTTGAAAATGGTGGTTGGAGCGTACGGTATCGCAGTGTTTGACACTACGAACCCCGAAGAAATTATCGTGGCTCGCCAAGGCAGCCCGCTGATCATTGGCGTCGGAGATGGCGAAACATATATCGCTAGTGATGCTTCGGCGCTGGTTGGCTACACCAATCAAGTGGTGTATCTACACGATGGTGAAATTGGCCGCTGCACTCGCGATGGGTTAGAGCTACAGACAATCGAGTCACAGAAGCTTGATGTTAAAATCGAAATGCTCGACATGGATATGCAGGCGATTCAGAAGCAAGGCTTTGACCATTTCCTCGCCAAAGAAATTTACGAACAGCCAACCAGTCTCACCTCCACTCTGGCTGGCCGCGTACTACCCGACCAAAAATATGCGCGCCTCGGCGGTCTCAATATGAGCGATGATGAACTACGCCAAGTCAAACATGTCATCATCGTTGGCTGCGGCACTGCCTACTTTGCTGGTGTGCAAGCCAGCTACTTTATCGAGCAACTGACCGATGACGTGACTATCAGCGTCGAGATTGCCAGTGAGCTACGCTACCGCGCATTCAATGTACCTGAGCACTCGGTCGCTATGATTGTTAGCCAGAGCGGTGAAACAGCTGACACCCTCGCCTGCCTGAATGAATTGAAGCGACGTGGTGTTAAATGCCTCGGCGTCGTCAATGCCGTCGGCAGCACAATCGCCCGAGCGGTTGATGGCGGCGTGTACTTACACGTTGGCGCCGAGATTAGTGTCGCCAGCACCAAGGCCTTTACCTCACAAGTCGCCGCTCTGACGATCTTTGGTATCATGCTCGCCAATGCCAAGGGCACCAACCCACAATTTATTGATGAATTTGTGCAAGAATTAGCGATACTACCAAGCGAGATCCAAAAAGTCCTCGATAAACAAGGTGCCGAGATACCTTCCATCGCTAGGGCGTATGCTGATTACAATCACGCACTCTATATCGGTCGTGATACGCTGTATCCGATCGCTATGGAGGGTGCGCTAAAACTCAAGGAGGTGAGTTACATTCATGCTGAAGCGTATGCCGCTGGCGAGCTGAAGCATGGCCCGATTGCCCTGATCGATGATCGTTTCTTTGAAGTCTGCTACCTCCAAGACAACTGGCTGTACGAGAAGTCGCAGAGCAACTTGATCGAGATGAACACTCGTGGCGCTCATGCCATTGTTATCACCGATACGACGAAAAAGGTGCCAGGCGAAACCGTTATCCGCGTCTCAACCAAATTGACGCACCTCACGCCGCTCTTATTCAATGTCGTGTCGCAGCTCCTAGCCTATCACGTGGCTGTCAGGCGCGGTCATGATGTCGATCAGCCACGCAATCTGGCCAAGAGCGTGACGGTCGAATAATGCTCTCGCGCTAGTGGCGATAGTACGTCGCTAAAAACGCCTCGCGAAACTCATAAAATGTCCCGTCCTCCAGGCTAGCGCGAATGTCATCAACCAATTTGACGATAAATCGTTCGTTATGAATTGATAATAGCGTGCCAGCCAAAGACTCGCGGGCGCGCAGCAAATGACAGAGGTAAGCTGCGGTATAGTGACGGCACGTATAACAGTCACAATCTTCCATAATTGGTTCAAACATTTCGCGGTATTTTCTCCCGCGAACATTGACCCGGCCAAACGGCGTATAGGCCGCGCCGTTTCTGGCCACGCGCGTCGGACTGACGCAGTCAAAGGTGTCGATTCCCTGCTCAATCGCCGCAAAGATATCGTCCGGCTCGGAGATACCGAGCAAATGCCGCGGCTTGTTCTCGGGCAAGATCTGATTGACCCACTGAATCGTCTGGGCCATGGTTTCCTTTTCCAGCGCGCCACCGATACCATAGCCGTCAAAATCTATCGCGCCTAAAAACGCAGCCGTTTGCTTGCGCAAATCTTCATAATTTGCGCCTTGCAGCACGCCAAATAATGCCTGATACGGCTTGTCGGGACGAGCCTTGCGCAGACGTTTCACTTCCGCCAAACTCCGCTCCGCCCACGCGTGCGTTCGCGCCAAGGCTTCCACTTGATATTCATACGGATCAATCAGCGAGGTCAGCTCGTCAAAAGCAAAAGTAATGTCGGCGCCAATGCCCGCCTGAATTTGCATGGATAATTCCGGCGTAAACTTATGGTACGAGCCGTCGAGGTGTGATTTGAACATCACGCCATTTTCATCAACCCAAGCGTGGCGCGACGATTTTTTGGCGATGGCGATCTCCTCGTCAACATCCGTACTCATCGCCAAAACTTTCTTAAAACCCGAACCCAGACTCAGCACCTGAAAGCCACCGCTATCAGTGAATGTCGGCCCCGACCAATTCATAAACTTGCCCAAATAACCAGCCTTTTCAATCAGTTCATGACCCGGCTGCAAATACAGATGATAGGCGTTCGCCAGCACCGCCTGCGCGCCGACATCCGCCACCATCTCGGGCAGCATCGCCTTGACATTAGCCTTAGTGCCGACCACGATAAACGCCGGTGTTTTAATATCGCCGTGCGGTGTATGAATAACGCCAGTGCGCGCCAAAGTGTCGTCGAGCCTAGACGTTATTTCAAAAGAAAATGGCTTCATTTGATAGATTATATCAGTTTTTTCCGCTACACTATAACCATGAGCAAGAAAACCCTGGTTGAGCTTGATCCGTGGCTGGCGCCGCATGAACCCGTCATCAAGGCGCGCGAGGCCTATGTTTCGTCGACACTCGAAAAGGTTTTGGATGGAAAATCGCCGGCAGATTTTGCGCTGGGGTTTCATCATTTTGGACTGCACCGCACTCAAGACGGTTGGATTTTTAGAGAATGGGCGCCAAACGCTACACACATAGTAATGGTCGGCGATTTTTCTGACTGGCAGGAGCGTGAAGAATTTACCCTGCAACCCGGTGCGCATGGCGAATGGAGTGTTGATTTGCCGAGAGACGCACTGCACCACGGGCAGAAATATAAGCTGCGCGTCTATTGGCCGGGCGGAGCTGGTTGGCGCTTGCCATCATATGCCACCTACGTTATTCAAGATGATGATTCGGTGGATTTTTCGGCCGTGGTATGGCAGCCCGATGAGCCATATCAGTGGCAGCACAACATTCCATCTGCGCCAAACGTGCCGTTAATTTATGAGGCGCATGTCGGTATGAGCAGCGAGGAGGAAAAGGTCGCCACTTTCAATGAATTTACCGCGGGCGTCCTACCGCGCATCAAACAAGCCGGCTACAACACCATCCAACTGATGGCCATCGCCGAGCACCCGTACTATGGCAGTTTCGGCTATCACGTCAGCAACTTTTTCGCGGTGTCATCACGGTTTGGCACACCGGATGATTTCAAGCGATTAGTTGACATAGCACACGGACTGGGGCTGCGCGTCATCATTGATATCGTCCATGCTCATGCCGCTAAAAATGAAGTCGAGGGCCTCGGCAATTTCGTGGGCAGCCTGACGCAGTATTTCAAAGCTCTCGACCATCCAGCGTGGGATTCGCGGCTGTTTGATTATGGTAAGCCGGAAGTACTGCACTTTTTGGCCAGCAATTGCCGCTGGTGGTTGGATGAATACCACGTTGACGGTTTTCGGTTTGATGGCGTGACCAGCATGCTATATCACGACCACGGTCTAGGCAAAAGTTTCACCAGCTATGATGATTATTTTACTGATGATGTCGATAAGGACGCCTTGGTCTATCTCAGACTGGCCAATGACATCATTCACGCCGTTCGCCCCGATGCCACGACCATTGCTGAGGAAATGAGCGGACTACCGGGCTTGGCGGCACCGACAGAACACGGCGGCCTAGGCTTTGATTATCGATTGGCGATGGGTGCGCCCGACCTCTGGATCAAGACATTGAAGGAGAGGCGTGATGAAGATTGGGATTTGGGCGAGCTGGCGCATACGCTGAGCTCGCACCGCCCAGAGGAAAAAGTCATCAGCTACGCCGAGAGCCATGACCAAGCCTTGGTCGGCGACAAGACACTGATTTTTCGGCTGATCGACAAAGACATGTATTGGCATATGAACAAAGACGATCCGGACCTGACCGTGGAACGTGGCATAGCCCTACATAAACTGATTCGACTGCTGACAGCCGGACTGCACGGCGGCGGCTACCTTAATTTTATGGGCAATGAATTTGGACATCCCGAGTGGATCGACTTTCCGCGCCAAGGTAATAATTGGTCATTCAAGCACGCGCGGCGCCAGTGGAGTTTACGCGACAATGGATTTTTGAAATACCAATGGTTGGGCGAATTTGACGCGGCGCTGATGAAAATCGTCCAAGCGGTTGACGACCTGGGCATTCACTATCTGAACATTCGCCAACACGACCATGTGGTTAGTTTCATACGCGGCGATCTGCTGTTTATCATGAATTTTTCACCCAACCAGTCGTGGACGGATTACGGCGTACCAGCGGCGGCTGGGTCATACCGGGTAGCACTCAGCAGCGACGACCAACAGTTTGGTGGACAGGGCCGGGTTGATCCTAATGGCCGCTACTTTACGACGCCACATGGCAACGAGCATATTATACGTGTATACACACCGACACGAAGTGGCCTCGTGCTACAAAAAGATTGACCGCGAAGCTATGTTAGTATGAATACCCTACCATGATCTTGACTACTGTGCTAATTCTTTGACCATCTCAGACAGAATCGGAATGACGTTCATTTCGAACCACGGATTGTGCGCCCGCCAGCGTAAGTTAAGCGGTGATGGATGGACAAGTGGAAAATAATGAGGCAGATACTCCACATAATGCGCGACTGTTTCGGTCAGGTTGCGCTTCGCCTGCTTATTAAGATAGTATTGCTGAGCATGAGCACCAACTAAAATCGTCAGCCTCACATCCGGCATCTGTGCTAGCAGCCGTGGATGCCACTTTTTGGCAAACTCCGATCGCGGCGGTAAATCACCATGCGCAGCCTTACCTGGATAATAAAAATCCATTGGCATTAGAGCAAACAAATCAGGATCATAAAATTGTTCATCGGTAACCCCCAGCCACTGACGCAACGTGCGACCACTGGCATCATTCCATGGCGTGCGTGTTTCCTGCGCTATTCGTCCCGGCGCCTGACCAACCAGCACGATACGTGAGCAGGGTGAAGCGGTATAGACTGGCGGCCAACCACGAGCGTGAAACGAAGCATTCATACTATCTTGATCGATTTCATCATATAGCAACGGCCTAGTCATCACATTAGTATATCACAATCATTCTATACTGTTCACGCTTCAGACTACCCTTCGTCAATATTATGTGATATATTGTTCACATGGATATAAACTCAAAAAATATCATAGCTACCTTGATCTCGCTCGGCATCCCACCAGCCTCAGCGACAATTATCCATTGCCTCCTTATCACCCCACCGTACCACCATAGCCACACAAGCCTGCATGAGCAAACTGGCTTTAGCAAAGCAGCTATCACCGGTGGACTACGCTATCTAGAAACACTTGATATGATCTCCTACCGGATAGACAGTTCACGGCGGCAGCATATCGCCCTTGCTATCAAGCCGCTCGTCACCTACATTCAACAACGTATGTTGCTGTTCGACAAACTGGCTGACGAATTACACGCAGCGTCAGCCGAACAAGCAGACAGTGATTTTTCATCAGATATCACCACGATAGCTGAGCTGTGTAGCGTAATCAACGAAACAATTTGGCAGGCTATAACGACCTGGGAAGAGCAATATACCTCTACTCATCCATCGAAGTAAGATATTCTTCCAGGAAATCGCCCCACTCCGGTGCATTCTTTTCTCGAAAATAGGCACGAAGAAAAGTAACCATAGTTTGCTGACGAATTAATGCTTCGTCTCGGCCCGGGTCGGTCATCATAATCTTTGGTAGCTTCAATAACTTTTCAAAGAAATAATTAATGAAGCTATCGCCATCATGCGTGCCACCATTAGCGTTATATCGATGCGCATCAATGTTCACATCAGGCCAAACAGTTGGATCAAATATCCGACAACTACCGTGATTCACCGCATAAATAAGTGCCCGCTCGATACCGCATGCCCCAATTGCATCACACATATCAGCGTCAGACACCAACCGACCAGCTAGACGCTCTGGCCGCACACCATGTAGATAACGACTATAGCCGATCCGAGCAATATTATGACGCACCGCATCCTGCAAATCAGCCGCAACACCAGCTTTCGCCATAATTGACGTGGCATTATTGAGTTTATCCGCCTGCTTTTTGCCAACTAATTTATAATCATCAACGTCGTGCAGCCATGCCGTCAACAGCACTTCGTCCATCGAAGCCGCTTCTTTATGCTCATTCGCGAATCGCTCCGCTAGCCGTGCTACACGCTCAACGTGATCGTCGCTATGGCCTGACGTATCGCCGCCAAGCAGTCGGCAAACTTCCCGTCTTACTATCGTCATTGATTTGTTCATAGACTTTATTATACACCCCCATGCAAGTTATGGACGTAAATCTATTTATTAGCTACGAAACCCCAAGGTGCATAATGCATCATACACACTCGGAACAACGTAACATGCAGCAGGATAACATCAGACTGCTCGATTCATCTCGGTAGTTACACTATTCCTGAGCACTGTCAGCCGAGGCGCTGCGGATCGCCAGCTCGGCCAGGTCGGCCTCCTCTGTCCGCGGCTCACTTTTTTCTATCCTGTCTGTAAAAAAGATACCGTTCAGATGATCTGTCTCGTGCTGGATAACCCAAGCATGCATACCATTAAAGGCCTGTTCATGCGTCTCGCCCTGCTCATCTGTCCAGCGCAACGTCACCTTAGGGTAACGCGTGGTAAAGCCCATTGGTGTCGTTTCGGAATCACCCGTCACTCCACTCAGGCAGCCCTCTGGATTCGAGCTCTTCACAGGTTCACCACTATATTCAACAATCTCGGGGTTAATTGCCACGAGCCGAAATGGCTTGGCTTTAGCATCCTCAGGCGGCCGCACATCAATAACAAAGATTGCGAGATTGCTCCCAATTTGATTGGCAGCGATACCTACACCCTCGGGACCCTGTGAGCGCAGCGTATCGAGCATATCTGTTATGGTCTGCTGTACATGACCGCTCCCTATGTCCTCATGTTCGACGGGTATCGCTTCTCGCGTTAGTATTTCATGGCCATCTTCAGTAAAAAATTTATAATTTCGCGTTTCATGTCTTTATTATACCATATTTATCGGGTAATAAATAGTAAGACCATCGCAATATTGACGGTTCTTCCATCAGTTGACAGTCGACACACCTCTGTTATACAATGAAATTTGTATTATTATCGTGAGTCTTGGTCGCCCGAGCCAACGAGCCAACCATAACGGATCGTGGATGACCTATCTTTATATCAAAATATAAATCTAAGGAGTTTTACCTTGCGACAACAACACGCAAAAACAACATTACAACTACTATGGCGAGCGTCACGTCCATACAAATGGCGACGCAATCTAGCGCTCATTACAGCTACCTTAACCTTGGCAGTAGGCACAATCGTCGGGCCGCTGATTATCGCACAGCTCCTGGATATGATTCAACATGGTCAGCTACAGACCGGCTCTGTGTGGACTCTTGTCATTCTCTATGGCCTCAGCCAACTGTGGTCAGAGATTATTGGATGGCGAATAGTACTGTATTTGATGTGGACGCTAGAAACCATTATGCAGCGCGACATCGCAAACAAGGTATTCGCCAAGCTGTCTGGCGAGACCATGTTTTTCCACTCCAATAAATTTGGCGGCTCGCTCGTTAGCCAAAACAGCAAGCTCAGTGGCTGTGTTGAACGATTTTGGGATGAGCTAGTATGGGCAGTACTGCCGCTAGTCATCTCACTCACCGGATCAATTGTCATTCTGTCGATGTTACTCTGGCAATACGCGCTCTTTCTATTCATGTTCTCGATTGTTTTTGGTGTAGCCGTCTTCTTTGGCTCGCGCCCAATGGCAAAATTAAGCCAGCGTGAAGCAGAGGCCAGCAATAAGGTAAGCGGTAACCTCGCTGACATGGTGTCGAATGTACTTGCTGTCAAATCATCCGGCGCTGAAAAAATTGAGCAGCAGCGATTTGATAAAACGAATCGTGCATGGCGCAAGGCTAGCCTGGCCACCATGCGAGGGTTCCTCACTGTCAGCAGTGTTTACTCAACGATAAACACCAGCATCCGAATCGGTGCCATCGTGTTCGCTATTTATGCAGCACAGTATAATGTCGTTTCGGTCGCAGCGGTGTACTTAATCATTACCTACACTGGTAGTGTTGCCCGTGAGCTGTGGAATATGAATAGCATCATGCGCAATTATAACCGGATCATCGGTGACGCTCATGAGATGATCGAGATATTACACACACCAACATCACTTGTTGATAGAAGTGACAAAAAGCTTCATGTTAATCGCGGTGTTATTGATTTTGATGCCGTAACCTTTACGCATGACGAAGGCAAGGGGGCGATGCTGTTTCGCGACTTTTCATTGCATATTACGCCAGGCGAAAAGGTCGGGCTGGTTGGTTCTAGTGGTTCGGGCAAGACGACTCTGACGAAATTGCTGCTGAGATTTGCCGACATCGACTCGGGCGCAATCATGATTGATGAGCAGGACATTGCCGAGGTCACACAGGCCAGCCTCCGTTCGCAGATCGCTTACGTGCCGCAGGAGCCGCTGCTGTTTCACCGTTCGGTGCGTGAGAACATTGCCTATGGCAAGGCCGACGCTACTGATGCCGAGATTGAACAAGCAGCCAAAAAGGCGGGGGCCTATGATTTTATTACTCAGCTGCAGGACGGCTTTGACACACTGGTCGGTGAGCGCGGCGTAAAGTTGTCGGGTGGACAGCGCCAGCGCATTGCTATCGCCCGAGCAATATTAAAAGACGCGCCTATCTTGGTGCTGGACGAGGCAACCTCAGCGCTTGATTCTGAATCAGAAGCGTTAATCCAAAAATCACTCAAGACGCTGATGAAAAACCGGACCTCTATCGTCATTGCTCATCGACTTTCAACGATTGCCAAGCTTGATCGGATTATCGTGATGCATAATGGCAAGATAGTCGAGGATGGATCGCATGACCAGCTTATCAAGCGCGGTGGTCATTATGCAAAGCTATGGCAGCATCAGTCTGGTGGCTTTATTGACGCCTAACCAGCACAGTCTCTAGGTAGTATGCTATAATGCATAATGATATGATGCACGCGTTTATTGATTTTATTGTTCATTTTGGTGTTGTCGCGATTTTGCTGGTTGTCTTTGCCGAATCGGGCCTACTCTTTGGTTTCGTCTTTCCGGGCGATAGTCTGCTATTCACGGCTGGCTATATGGTGCAGCAGCATATTTTACCAATTGACATCCACCTCTTTGCGCTGTTACTCTCGCTGATGGCTATCCTTGGCGATAGCGTCGGCTACGCATTTGGACATAAAGTTGGCCGTAAATTATTTGAACGCAAAAACTCTCGCTTCTTTAAGAAGAAATATCTCGTGCAAGCCGAAAAGTTTTACGAAAAGCATGGCTCACTTACTGTGGTGCTGGCACGGTTTGTACCGATTGTACGTACGTTTGCGCCAATCGTGGCCGGCGCTAGCAAGATGCACTATCGAACTTTTATTATTTTTAATATTCTCGGTGGCGTTATTTGGGCCACGCTTTTCACCTACCTCGGATTCTTTGCTGGCAAGGCGCTCACCGACGCTGGTGTTAATATAGAAGTCGCCGCACTGGTCATCATCTTTTTGTCAGTACTGCCAATGATCATTCACGCCCTCAAGCAGGAGCACACTCGCGCGGCACTGCGCCAACAAGTATTAGTCCTGCTCGGCAAGACTCGCCGCAAAAAGCAATAAGCCTTCATGTATGAAGACTGCTCGTTAGTAACTGTACGTCAAACTACAGCAAACTTTTCAGATACGTACCGGTAAACGATTCTGGCACGTTGGCGACTTCTTCTGGCGTGCCGCTTACCACCACCGTACCGCCGCCGAGGCCACCCTCAGGCCCCATATCGATAATCCAGTCAGCCGATTTGATGACATCCAAATTGTGCTCAATAATAATCATGCTATTACCGCCATCAACCAGCTGCTGCAAAATTCCCAGCAGCCGCTTGACGTCAGCAGAATGCAGCCCAGTTGTCGGCTCGTCCAGAATGTACATCGTCTTGCCCGTCGAGCGCTTGGACAGTTCCGTCGCTAGTTTAATCCGCTGCGCCTCGCCGCCCGAAAAGGTGGTTGCTGGCTGGCCGAGCTTGATATAGCCAAGGCCAACTTCCACCAGCGTTTGTAGTTTCCGAGCGATATTTGGCACGCTATCAAAGAACTCCGCCGCCTGCTCGACTGTCATATCGAGTACATCAGCAATCGTCTTATTTTTATACTTAATTTCCAGCGCCTCACGATTGTAGCGCCGACCATGACACTCGTCACACTGGACGTAGACATCCGGCAAAAAGTGCATCTCGATCTTGATCATACCGTCGCCTTGGCAATTCTCGCAGCGGCCGCCCTTGACATTAAAGCTGAACCGGCCCGCCTTATAGCCGCGGACATTAGCCTCAGAAGTACTAGCAAACAGTTCGCGAATTGGCGTAAAAATGCCAGTGTAGGTCGCTGGATTAGAACGCGGCGTGCGGCCAATTGGCGACTGATCGATGACGATAGCTTTATCTAGCTGCTTAATACCCTCAATTTTATCATGTGCCCCTGGTACGTCACTGGCTCGATTAAGCCGTGCCGCTAATTCTTTGGCGACGATATCATTGACTAGCGTCGACTTACCGCTACCTGATACGCCCGACACCACCGTCATTAGACCCAAGGGAAACGCCACGTCGATCTGCTTCAAATTGTTCTCGCGAGCCCCGCGGACGATTAGTTGACGGCTCGCATCAACCTGGCGGCGATGTTTTGGTACGGCAATTTTTTCTGCACCCGACAGATACCGGCCAGTCACGCTATCTGCACATTTGGCTACCTCTTCAGGAGAACCCAGCGCCACCACCGCGCCGCCATGCACACCAGCGCCTGGGCCCATATCGATCAAAAAGTCACTCTGCCGAATGGTATCCTCGTCGTGTTCGACTACCAGCACCGTATTGCCGAGATTACGTAGGTGCTTCAGCGTAGCAATCAGCCGATCATTATCGCGCTGATGCAAGCCAATCGACGGCTCATCCAGCACATACAGCACACCCTGCAAACCGCTGCCAATCTGTGTCGCCAGCCGAATTCGCTGCGCCTCGCCACCGCTCAGTGTATTGGCGGCGCGCCCTAACTCCAAATAATTCAGCCCGACATTACTCATAAAGCCGAGGCGGGCGGTAATCTCTTTCAAAATAAGCCGCGCGATCATTGCCTGCTGCTCGTTCAATGTTAACTTGTGAGTGAACAAGTCGAGCGCATCATCAACGCCAAGGTCGCAAATATCCATGATATTCAGACCCTGCACGGTTACCGCCAAAACAACCGGTTTTAGCCGCGCACCGCCGCAAACATAACAATCCCGCTGGCGCATAAACCGCTCAATGTCCTTGCGCATAAATTCGCTATCGGTTTCTTTCCAGCGCCGCTCCAAATTCGGAATCACCCCTTCATAGGTTGTATCATAATGCCGCCCATTGCCAAGCTGCACTGGATACTTCTGATCGCCCGTGCCGTAGAGTACTTTCTGGCGCGCCTCATCAGACAACTGCCCAACCGGCGTCCGAATACTAAAACCATGCGCCTCGGCTACCGCCGAAATCTTGCGCATGTAAAAGTTATCAACATTAATCCGGTTGTATGGCCGAATTGCCCCCTCGGCAATCGTCAGATTCTCATTCAGTACTAAACTAGGATCGACTTCCAATCGGCTGCCAAGTCCAGTACAACTCGGACAGGCCCCTTGCGGTGCATTAAAACTAAATAGACGCGGCTCAAGCTCTGGAATCTCCTCATCCGGATGGTCAACACAGGCATAACGCTGCGAGAATGTCTTTAATTCATCAGTATCAGCATCCAGCACCTCAACCACACCCTGACCAAGCTCCAGCGCCTGCTCGACGCTCTGGCTCAACCGGCTAGTCAGGTCATTGTTCATTGCCAGGCGATCAACCACTAACTCAATACTGTGCTTATAACTTTTCTGTAACTGCGGAAACTCATCCAGTGCATACACCACGCCATCCACGCGCACCCGGGCGTAGCCTAGCCGCCGATACTGCTCTGGAATGTGCGCAAACTCGCCCTTCTTATTCTTGACAATTGGTGCGAGTAGCAGCAATCGCTTGCCATCATATTGCTTAGCAATCTCCTGGATAATCGCCTCGGCTGTACGGCGCGACACTGGCTTATGGCAGCGCGTGCCGTCTGGCTTGAGAGCCGGACAATGCGGCGTGCCAATCCGCGCAAACAAGAGGCGCAGATAATCATAAATCTCGGTCACCGTCGCCACGGTTGAACGCGGATTACGGCTGGTTGACTTTTGATCAATTGAAATTGCCGGGCTCAGGCCCTCGATGCTATCAACATCCGGCTTATCCATAATGCCTAAAAATTGCCGCGCGTAGCTCGACAGGCTTTCGACATAGCGGCGCTGTCCCTCGGCGTAAATCGTATCAAACGCCAGCGACGACTTACCGCTGCCACTCAGGCCAGTGATCACCACTAATTTATCGCGCGGAATTTCCACGTCAATATTTTTCAGATTGTGTTCACGGGCGCCCTTGACGCGAATTACCTCTGGCATATCTGGTCTATTATACCGAATAGACGTTTATTTTTCCAGTTGCAGCGGACGAGATAATTTCCCCTGATACCACACCATAAATGTATTTATAAAAACATATTATGCTTATGATTGCAAATATAATAATCGGCTGTTATAGTAAAATACATGAAGAGGTTTGTGATCATCTGTGGAATCGCCGTTGCCGTCGCAACCTTGTTTTACATGACTCGTGAAGAGTGGTTTTCATTCATGGTTATCGGCAGACTTCCGTTCACCGGTATCATTCTGCCAGCAGCTATGATGATGGGTTTTTGGATGATCATTGTACCAGCATGCATTATTTGGGCCAAGTCGATCAGCGTCACGTTCTGGAACAGCATTGAGATGCTAGGACGATTTGATCAGCGCCGTATTAATCGACAGTTCCGCCTGGCAGCGCGAACTCATCACGCTGCCACACAACAGGTGAGTTTAGCAATGGTTGCCACGTGGCTAGCAATAACACAGCGCTATTTAACACAGGCTGATGCCACTACAAAAGCAGATGACCAATCAACCGCACGATTGGCCGTGGCGACGAATTAGTACGCTACGCCTGACTTATTCAAGTTTAGCTAAGTTCTCATCCTAGTCCTCAGTCGGCACTATTGCCTCTACCCACAGCTGCAATTCCTGTAATATAAACTGTTGTTCATCAGTCGCTGTCGGCACCAGACGCTGCAGAGACGCCATGAATTGTGGTAGTTGCGTCTGCAAGTGCTGCGCCCGCCAGACTTCCCACTGAGCCAGGTCATCTTCACTGAGCGAACGCGGAAAGTTGCGTGCTTTGTAGTGCAGCAATAGCGGCGCTAAACGTTCGTCCTGGAACTCTGGATGAAAATCAGCCAGCTCACGCTCATCAGCATTGCGCACCGCCTCAACTCGCAGGCGGTCACGGTCGTTCAAAAAGCCGTCGTATAATTGTGCTTCTGGATCAGGCAGTTTTTTGAAAGCTGGCTTATTTTCAAAAATAGTCCGTAATTTTTCGGCAAAGTCTGGGTGATTCAGTAAAATATTTTGATGTTTCTGTACTGTCTTTAGATCAAGCGAAATCTTCTGCCAGCCGTCGCCCTGCTCCAGTACACCCAGCGGCGCCACCGCCGGACAGCGATTATATTGTAATTCTTTTACCGGTAATTTAACGAAATCCTCAGCTTGACGCTCCTCCCACGAAGCAAAAATCTTCGCCGTTAGCTCGTTCGTATCCAGCCCAACAAACGGCGTCGGATCATAGCGCAGATCATAGGCAACCACGCCGCCGTTTCGACTAGTCGTCAGCGGAAAGGCCACCGTGGTTTTGGCAAATTCCTTATCGTAACGCCCACTGGCATAGATAAACGGTTTTTTGTCGTCCACGTTGACCAGCTGCTGGACTACTTTTTTGTCGCGTATTTTCAGCAAATAATCATACAGTTGCGGCTGCTTTTGCTTGATCAATTTTGTCACTGCAATCAGCGCCGTCACGTCCGCTAAGGCGTCATGAGCATTTTCGTGGGCAATACCATTGGCGCTAGTTATTAGTTCCAGGCGATTGCTTGGCTCACCCTTATCGTCAACTGGCCAGTTAATCCCCTCCGGCCTGAGCGCCCGCGTCAATCGCACCACGTCTAGCAAATCCCAACGCGAGCGGCCGTCTTTCCAGCTCCATTCGTACGGATCATGAAAATTACGCCACAACAAATGGCGAATAAACTCGTCATCAAACCGAATATTATTAAATCCAACTGCGATGGTATCCGGCGTAAAAATCTCCTCACTCAGCATCCGTGCAAACTGTGCCTCAGTGTAGCCTTCCTCGACCGTTTTTTGCGGCGTGATGCCAGTTACCATCAGCGCGTCAGGACTCGGCAAGGTATCATCATTTAATGTCACCAGCAGATTATACGGTTCACCAATCGGTTCGAGATTCATGTCTGTTCGCTGCCCAGCAAACTGCATAATGCGGTCTTGCCGCGGATTTAGTCCGCTGGTTTCCAGGTCATAGAAGAAAAATGTTTGTGCCATAACTATAGTATAGCAAAGCCACGAGATGACACCCAAATCTACTGCTCAACCAGCGTAAACGGTGTCGATTCGCCGATCTGCACTACGGTCTCGCCGACTGCACCCTGGCGAATGAGTTCGTGAGTGATGCCCATTTTTCGCATAATGTCCCGCAGGCGATTGACCGATTCAAATTGATCAAAGTTAGTACGGCGAGCAAACTTTTCAATCTTAGCCCCGTGGATAATGAAACTGACCGCATCTTCATCGTCTACATTGTCAGGCTCCGCGCCAACCACCCGCTCTACCGTCCAGGCGTCAGACGCTGCTTGTGCATCCAGCGCGATTACCGGCAGATCATCGCCCTCTTCCTCAACCATCTCCGCCTCACGTGCCCGATATTCAGTAACTTCCCGGCGCAGCAAGCGTAGTAGTTCCGTCACGCCAGCATGTGTCTGCGAGGAAATCGCCACCACTGGCGAACCATTGGCTACATTTTGTAGCGCCGTCGACTGCATGGCAATAATTTCATCGTCTAATCCTTCGCACTTCGTCAGGGCGATGATCTCTGGACGTGCCGCTAGTTCCTCAGAATATTTTTCCAGCTCACGGCGAATGGTCTGGTATTTTTCTGCTGGGTCGTCACTATACGCGTCAATCATGTGCAGCAACACGGCTGTCCGCTCAACGTGGCGCAGGAACTGATCGCCCAAGCCTTTACCTTCCGAGGCGCCTTCAATCAGCCCTGGAATATCGGCAATCAACACCGAACTATCATCAATATCCGCTACGCCCAGATTTGGCGTCAATGTCGTAAACTCATAATTAGCAATTTCCGGTCGGGCGTTAGAAACCACGCTTAAGAATGTCGATTTACCAGCATTAGGAAACCCAACCAAACCAACGTCGGCCAGTAATTTTAGCTCCAACTCTGCCTCAAATTCTTCACCCGCCTCACCGAGCTCAGCGATCTTTGGTGCTTGGCGCGTACTGGACGTAAAATGCGCGTTACCAAAGCCGCCATCGCCGCCACGAGCGACCACTGCTTGTTGCTGGTCTACTGTCAAGTCTACCACCACCTTGCCGTCACGCTTGACCAACGTACCCATTGGCACTTTGACAACCAGCGGCGAGCCGCTCTTGCCGCGTTTATTGCGCTTACTACCGTCACCGCCATGTTCCGCTTTTAACTCTGGTTTATAGCGAAAGTTAAGTAGCGTATTCAGGTCTTTGGTCGCCAAAAACACAACGTCACCGCCGCGTCCGCCATCGCCGCCATCAGGGCCACCCTTGTCAACATATTTCTCATGCCGAAAACTGACTGCGCCGTTGCCGCCCTTGCCAGCTCGCACTAATACTTTCGCTGTATCTGCAAACATAATTTCAGTATACCAAAAAGCGCCCCCGAGAGATAGCGGAGGCACTTTGTTGCCTTAGAACATCCTAGTGGATAAAGTTATACCGACCAACTTCAGACATCGGGATTGTTCGATGCGTCACGACGTTATACCCAGCATAATTCATGTCGCTAACGTAGATCGTGCCACCTTCAACCCGCTCGACCATACCGACGTGGCCAAGACCGCCACCGCCCCATGTCGTCTGGAAGATTGCCCCTGGCGCTGGTGTATGATTAACAACAAAACCTGCTGCCCGAGCACTTGCCGCCCACGATATCGCATTGCCCCAGAAGCTACCGATTGGTCGACCAAGTGCTGCCCGTCGCTCATATACATACCACGTACAGTTACCGAGAGCGTATCGGTTGCCGACTGATGCCCGAGCGTAGCCATAACTAATGCCGCCGATCGCACCGCCCGTTGTCCGCCCGGTATGGCCTCGACGACCCGAGCGCGACGCCACGTAGCCTGGCTGCTCATTTTCTGGCAGTACGCCACCCGGCAAGACGATCCGTGTGTCTTTGGTTAGCGCCGCCCCATTTGCTAGGTCGTTATATAGTGCCACCCGTTCAGGATTCGCTTTATACTTTTCTGCCAACTTTTCAATAGTATCGCCGTCTTTGACCGTATAAACCACACCATCAACCATCGGGACAGTCAATGTTTTACCGGCTTCAACCGCATCAGATGTCGTATTGTTCGCCCAGCGTACCGTCTGTGCTGTCACGTTAAACTTCTTGGCAATAGAATTGATCGTATCACCCTGTTTAGTGACATAAGTCTTGATACCGCGCTGGGCCGACTTTTCTGGCTGGACGATTTGTGGCTTGGAGATAACTTCAGTATCGCCCTGAGCCAGTTCTTTTTTGATCGACAGTGTTGCCGTCGCTTCGCGCAAGTCACCCGCAGTCGGCAGATTAACTGTCTCAGCTAGATCAGTTACCGCATTAGCAGCCGCTAGCTGGTCTACCGAAACCTTATTGGCCTTATTCGTCTCATGAGCTGGACCAGCAGACGGTGCGACCGGCTGGGAGGCGGACACCGAGCCCTGCCGGCTGGCAACCCCGCCCGTTTGGTAGCTCAATGCCAAAAATGAAATAACTAACAGAAAAATCCCACCGTACGCCGATACTGCGCTTAACTTGAGTTTTTTGCCCCGACGGGCAGATACTTGATTACGAATAACGCTTCTCCCGTGTCAATGTCTCCATCAACACTGACTACCGTACTAAGTCTTTCTTCTCGCACAAGAACAGGATGCATTGTCGACCTAATAATTAGTTAATATTGCTAAACGATTAGTTTTCCGCATCCGTGCGACCGTTCTGGTAGGCCCGCGCGCCTACACGGCGTATACCCTGTATGAGCGCAAGCTTGTTTCTATTATACGCGATCCTCTCATAATTTGTCAATGCTTTATCTTGTAATACACCTCGCCCTTTAGCATATACACCAGCCCAACAACAAAACTCAATATAACTGCATGTGGCACCACCGCAGACATCGCCATCATCATCACAAAGAGAATGGTAGCAGGAGTAATATACAACAGTGTCGCGACAAGTATGAACGCACATATGAGTGCGAACGGCACTCGCACCATCAAGGTCACGCCAATCTTGCGACAACGTAGTCCCCGCTCCTGCTTGGTTTTCTCCGCCTCAGATAGTTGATCGGCTGGACGTGGCTGCCAATATGACGCCCCCTTAGGCATCGCGATAATCTTCCATAGCCACAGTGAGCCAATAGTCGTACACGCCACCATAAACAATATAGCCGGGAGCGAGTTATTAAAGGCTAGTGTAGCACTAAATATCGCACGGGTAGCCTCTCGAAGCGCTGAACTAAATGGACCAACCTGAAAGACATAAAATTGCGCCAACACAATAAATTGCACCACCGGATACACCACAGTCATGGCAAGCGCAGTGATTCGTTGCCGGTACTGGTCAGTTCGACGGGACTGCTTCAAGACAATGAGGCCCTGGACGAGGAGCGACGTGATAGCCATACCGATAATAGCCAGTATTAGTGGCATATCCTGAAGGTTCCTAAAGAATAGCGGCAGCTGACCTATGAATACCCCTGCTGAACAAACAAGTATTGCCGCCTCAATAATAATGACTGCCTCACATCGAATGTTACGCTCTGGCGAAGACGTAGCTTGTTTCTTGGGCTTATCCTTTGTGGTCGTCGTCTTTGTCATTCGAGGATTTTCTCCTTTCTTTTTGAAGTATCCTACTGTCTATTATACCAGAGTATTTTTACGTTTTGACGTCAACAAAAATAGCTCGCTATCAAAGCTGAGCGAGCTACTGCAAATACGAACGAGATAAGCATCTCATAAAAATGGTGAGCCAACCAATATAAATGTGGAACTCCTTCTTCGCGATTTGTTTGTGCTACGAGATCGCTTCAAGGGGATTGGTATGGTTATCAAAAATGGCGAGGTGTATTTGCCGGATTTGGAGGAGCACGATGTTTAATTTGCGAAAACCAGATTCAAAACTCTACGACCAAAATACTTTTGACAACCAGTTTATGCGCGACTTACGAAAAGCCCGCAAAAGCATTATCATCGAAAGCCCGTTCCTTAGAGTCGCCCGAGTTGAAAAATTCACTCCAATACTCCACCGGCTCAAAAAGCGTGGCGTGGCAATATTACTTAACACCAAACCACTTGAAGAACACGACGAAATATACAAACTACAAGCCCAAAAGTCTCTGAGTTTACTACAATCAGCAGGCGTCGAAGTGCTTTTTACAGTCAAGCATCACCGCAAATTAGCCATCATCGACAGAGAAATTATTTACGAAGGTAGCCTAAATATTCTCTCATATCGTGACAGTTGTGAGATAATGAGAAGGACGACATCCGCGCTGGAGGCGGAGATGTTGATAGGTTTTATCGGCTTAAATAAATTTATGGAGGTGAAATAATTATGAACGACGAGGACACGATCAAAAATCTTCATCTGTACGAAGACGAAGAAACGATTCAGAAAACGATCCACTATCTGGAGCTTCACGACCCAGACAACGCTAATCGTGAATACGCGGTCGGATTCTTGAAGTTTATGCAGCGATTTGCGCATGCTGCCAGCAAAAGTGAAGGGTTTGATTTTGAGGGGTTTTTGGAAAGGTATAAGAAGTCTTCAAATTCTTAATGCTCAGTAATGCTTAGTTAGAGAGTAGGTTCTTAATTTTTGCTTTTATATTAGCATATACTGTCGTTAACCTACTCTTTGCATCCAGCGTAAGTCTTGATGTATGCATCAATGCGTTGCGAATAGGTGTAAAAGTTTTTTCATCATTTAGAATACTTCCTTGATAACCATTTCTTGGTGGATCTGCAATTGAAGCTAATCCTTCTAGGTCAAGATAGAATAAATCATCATTACTTTCACGTATATCTATGACTAGGTTCCCTTTAATTTTTCCGGTCTCTTCGGATTCTCTATATTGTTGAATTTGATTCCTGGCATCCTTTTTTCGCCTTTCATCACCTTCAAGTGTTATAGCTTTATGCTTTATTAACTTACGAACGAGATTCTCTGATATAAAACATTCGGTATACGATTGAAGGTTAAATGTAGCATCTCCCTCAAGCTCATTTATCCATTTTCTTACTCTTGTGGCAGGCTCCGAAATATCCGATAGGTCTGGCTTATATTCATTTGCCGTCTCATTATATAACTTCTTTGATGCACGTTCTTTGCGCGAAAAACGACGATTATCATCATCTCCGTCTTGCTTAATCTCAATACGCCACTTATCCCATTGGTCAATAATAGACTTGATAGTGGGCTTAATATTTTCAAGTAGCTCAAGAAATAAGGTATCGTCGGAAACTATACCTTCACGACTACTGGTGAACCTATCTATTTCATCCCCATCAAGGTCATCATAGTGGATCTGGCCATACAAATAGCTTTCCGGGACTCTCGCGCTCTGAATGTGTTTCAGTATGTCTCGTTCACGAAGGCGACCGTTGACAAATAAATCTATACCAACCTTTTCTCCGGTTCCTAATATATTCAAATCTTTCGGCTTTTCGACCGAGGCTATAAAACCGCTAATATTCTTAGCAATATTGATATTCTCTGTTCGTATTGCTAATGCCGATAGAGTATAAATAAACGGGTCTTGACCATTTTTATTAATTGACCACAAAAATTGAGTTCTATCAGTTAAGTCCTTTATATCGCCTAAGTCTATCTCATTGCCATCAACATAAATCTTGAAACTTTTGTCAACGAGAGAGAAGCGAAAATATAGCGCAATAGCTTTTCGTATATTCTCTAACGTATTAGCTATGCCACCCTTGAGATTAATGAACTTAATAACAGTCCCATGGTCTATCTCGTCTAGCAACTTTATATCCTCATCAGAAAGCCCTTCTAGTTTATATGATTCATGATCCCTATCATCCTGTATGGCCTCATCCAGCTTACTATTATCTATCACCCCGCCAGTTACTGAATCACCAGATTTTTTTGTCACGATAATGACACGATTGGCGCACGAAAGAAGGGCTAGCTTCCCGATTCCTTTTCTGCCTATATACGGGCGACCCTTTCGTGAGTTTGATCCATTTGCTCGTTTTGAATAGCCAATTCTTAAAAACTTGCCACTAAAATCAGATGCAGACATACCATCGCCGTCATCAATAACGAGCATTTCTGATTTTTCTCTATTTATAATTATTTTGACATTATCAGCATCCGCATCCCAAGAATTGGATATGGCCTCACCTAGTATGGTTATAAAATTTCGATAGAGATTTCTGCCCAGACTGTTTAGTACTGCTAGAGATATATTGAAAGTAAATTGACTATCTTTTTCATCGTTCATAATTTTATATTCTCCAAATGCTCATTAATAGACATGCCTATGATTTTCCCTAAATCAACCGGTACAGCGTTACCTATGTGCCTGCTAATTGTGCCGATTGAAACATTGTTGACGTCTTCAAAGAATTTATAATCTCTTGGGAAGGTCTGAAGTAGTGCGCCCTCTCTAAGAGATATCGCTCTATCTTGCTCAGGATGACCATAACGACCAGTACCGAATGAATAAAATTGCGTTGTAACGGTCGGAGAAGGTTTGTCCCACTCCATACGACCATACACGCTACCGAATGACTTGCCAGACGGCTTTTTGTAGCATTCTGGCAGTAGAGATTCGTCCCAATCTCGCCATGTGCCACCTGGTTTTGATTGCTTGATTCTCTTAAGATTTATCCCGGTTAATCCAGCACTTCTATGAAGAGGGTCGCTTTCGTCAATTTGTCCTTGAGATATCACAGGTAGTTCCGCTAATACGTCTCTGACGGTAAGTTTTTTCTCTATGGAAGTTTCCGGGATTAGCTGAATGTTGCCGTGTTTTGATGCCAATAGAACAAGCCGACGACGCTTCTGTGGCAGCCCATATTTGCTACAGTCGACTATTTTGTAGCTTGTGTGATAACCTAATTCATCTAGTTTCTCCAGAAAATCTTCGAATATGTCGTACTTATGAAGTTCTGGGACGTTTTCCATAGATACAATGTCTGGTTTTATATCTTCAATATACTGAGCGAACGACCTTAATAAATTCCAGCGGACGTCCGTCTTGGTGTCTATACTTTTACGGTATTTGTTGGCGTGACGCGAAAATCTCTGACAAGGCGCGCATCCTACCAAGACCTTAATATCAGCCTTTCCGAACATGCTGTCTACATCTGAACTTGGCAATTTCGACACATCTGCTTCAATAAATTTTGTATGATTATTTTCTTCGTAAGCGTATCGGCACGTTGCATCATTGTCTATACCGGCAACGACGTCCAAGCCAGCTTTTTTTAGTCCGCAAGTTAACCCACCCACGCCGCAAAACAGGTCTACGACGGCAACGTTACTATTCATATTTATAGTATAGCAATATATACCGCTTGTGCCTAGCTAAAGCCTCAGATTTCATCTATCATCGGCTCCGTCTTAACCTGTGACTGCCTCCTTGTTCGCTTATCGGCTTTGGCGACTTTTCTTGATGCAGTTATGCCAACCTTTTTTCGTTCAAAAGTCTCTTCTCGCTTCTTAGCAAACTCCTTTCGTGAATGTTTAACAATTTCATCTCGTACCGTCTCATCACCTTCGCTTTCTGGCAGTAAAGTCTGCCCAGATAGCGGCTCTTGCGCATGCACTGCCGCCAGCCGAGCGTAATAATTGTACGCTGGCAGATTGCTGATTTCGCCCGGCTCAATGTACGGACTAAATATCGGTAGCAAACGCTGCTCGTCCTGAGGGTTGCCGGTTCGGAAGCAGACGATTGTGCCGACATTTGCCAAGATTATATTTACCGTTTGTCGGTCGCTTTGCTGCGAAGTGGATTGCTCAGCCATAATTATAAAGACACGATATTTGCGGCTCTCAGACAGCATTTGCACAAATGACGTCGTAGCGAAATTCTGAAACTCATCGACATACAAATAGAACGTCCGCCGCTCCGCCTGTTTGAGGCGGGCGCGGCGAAGACTTGCGAGCTGAAGCTTCGCAAGTACGGTAATTCCAAACAACTCAGACGTGTCTTCGCCGAGCAAACCTTTAGATAAATTACAAATCAGTATTTTCCCCGAGTTGATGATGTCGTCAAAATCAATCGTCGATTTTGGCTGCTCAAGAATTTGCCGGGCTGACGCCGAAAACAAAAACCGCCCAATTTTCGCCGTAATTCCTGCCGACATTTTTACTTTCTGCATGTCGCCAGCTTTACCAAACTCGTTTTTCCAGAAGTTTATCAAGTTTGCATCATCAAGATTTTTAACAACACTTCGGCGATATTTCGGGTCGTTTAGCAAATCGAACACAGTGAAAAGCGTGGATTCTTCTTGCGTGAGTGCGGTTTGAATTGTGTTGCGCAAAATGTATTCAATACGATGCCCACCCGAATCTTCGTCGCTAAAGATTTTTCGAAAAATTGACACAACCGACTCAGTGATAAGATCCTTTTCGCGCATCAATTCGCTGCCATCTAGCCCGAGCGTTAGCTCTAATAAATTCAAGCCAATCGGATAATCCAAGTCATCAGGATTGAAATAAATCACATCGCTGAGGCGCTCCGGCGGAACGTGCCTCAAAATCGTCTCCGCCATATCACCATGCGGATCAATTACAGCCACACCTTTACCTCTACAAATATCTTGCATGATTTGATATTGCAACATCGTAGTTTTGCCACTACCCGTGCCGCCGATGACGTATTGATGACGCTCGCGTTCAGCCTCCGTCAAACCAATCGGCGTCGTCGTATTGTGATGGTGATTTTCGCCAATAACCACATCAAACTTTTCCGATTGTTTGAGTGAAATCGGCGCTGGTAGGGTGCGACTTAGTGAAGTTATCAAATTATCGGTTTTGCTATGATAGCTTGAAGGAAAATGAAATAAACTGGCAAGCTCGCTTGAAGCGAGGATTATGGAGTTGTTTTTATGTAGCGATGGCAGGCGTTTTGTAGCTGCGCGAGTTAGCAAGTTGCTCAAAATCGGCAGACTATATTTCGCCCTGAGCGATTGATATGGCGGCGCACTAAAACCGTCCAGCGCGGATTTAAGCGCGGCGATATGCCTCTTCGGTTCTGGGCTATTTACCACGACGCGAAGGTTGATGCGAAATAGCGGACGGGTCACTTTTTGATGCATGGTTTCCATTAGCTCTAATTCAAAAGCGCTGAGCATGCGCGCCGGACGGTCGTCTCGCGGTAGTCTAACTTGTTGCCGTGAGGGTGTAGTTTTTGAATTGTAATAATTACGATGGCTAGTCGTTAGGCTGGTATGAACTTCGCTAACGAGGTCGGTTGCGCCAGAAGAAATTTTACCAAAGAAGCTAACTAGCTTGCCGAGAATTGATAGATTTTTACCGCTAACATATTGTAAAATATTTTCATTGCCGAGAATTTTATGCGACAAGATCTCTGCTTCGCGTAAGCGTGTCGGTGTTAATATAAGTTGCAGAATAATTTCCTCGTCATCGTTTAGTCTAGTCATCGCGCCAATTACATAGCTAAGCGGATCGCGCTGTTCCAGCGCCGAATTTGTAGCTAGTGGCAAAACATAATGCCCAGTTTCTCGAAATTCAACAACTTGGTAATTATCACCATTCTCCCGCTCAACCGCGCGAACTTTTGAGTCGGATATGTACGATGTAATAGCTTTTTGCATGTTCGCGATGTGACGCTGTTCGACTTGCACCAAATACCGCACACCGCTCTTTTTAGTTGACATAATTTCAAAACCCGTAACTGGTGCCCTACCAAGTAGTCTTTCTTTGAGTGAACGCGCCGCCCGATACCCATGAATCACCGAAAATAATTGCTCGGTTGCTTCGGGTGTTTTGGAGACCGTGGTGGGTGGCGTAATTTCTAGCCAAACCATTTCTCGCGTTCGTAAATATCGACGATTCAAAACAAAGCGAATCGCCAGCCATAAAATGACCGTGCTAATCGCAAGCACGATTATGCCTAAAACTATCGACCCAAGCCATAAGGCGGTGGCGAGGTAATCGGCTGTGGATTCCACGGCTGTGCTCCTGGTTTATTATGAATAAATTTATACGATTTGGCGACTTCTTTAGAAAAAGTGCGCTGCGACACTATATTCAAACCGCGTGCATTCATTTCAGAAATCTTCCAATCGCCGCTGGTTTGATTAACTTCTATCACATACGCAACATGACCATAAGGACCTTCATCGGTCTGGAAAACTGCGCCAGCCGCTGGCGTATCGTTGACGATGTAGCCGTCACGCTTGGCGTTGTCATCCCAGGTATTAGCGTTGCCCCAAGTGTTCGGGATCGGACTGTTTGCCCACCGGCGCATCGCATACGCCCACCAAGTGCAATTGCCCCAAGCGTAGGTATTCTCGGGCATCACACCGCCATTATAAAAACCACGCTCTTCCGCCGCTTTGGCGCTCGGCGCATTTGCCAAAAAACTCACTGCCGGCAAGCCAAGCGATGAAATAGCTAAAATCGGAAACATCAAAATAAGCAGTAAAGTAGCGATGACTATAGCCAGAATTTTCTTTATGCTGAAACCAAAATTCGTAAACAAAACTGTCACGCCATTCATGATGAATATAGCTCCGCGGGGTTGGTAGTGATGAGCGGGTGTTCTTTTTCAGCTGCCACAACTTTAACGGCGACGTGGTTTTGGTCGGCGATAAGCAAAGCATCGCCTCGTTCGCAAGTGAGCAGAAAACTTTGCTCATATTCACTGAGATTAAATTCGTTAACCACACCCTTGATAGTCGTTGTATCCTGGCGCATTAAAATCCGCAGTGCGCTTTGCGAAGCAATAGCGCGACCATACTCACTTTTGAGAAAGTCATTAGCTTGTTGCGATATAATTGACACGCCGAGGTAATATTTGCGCGCCCGCCGTACCAGCCCCGCCACAAACCGCGCCGACTCCTCGTGTTGCAATAAAATCCAGCCCTCATTGATAATCAGCAGCCGCTTTTCTGGCTTAGCCATGACTTGATTTTTCACAAAATTAGAGATAATTAACATCATAATTTGGCGCAGATTTTCTGGTAAATCTTTGATATCGAAAATAACCAAGCGGTTGTCTAATTTAACATTTGTTTGCGCATTGAATACATCCGCCAGCGAGCCGGAAATATATTTTTCTAACTTTTCACACAATTTTAGCTGACCCAACTTTCGAAGTTCCGCGTATAAATCTTCTAAAAGCGGCGGTTTGGTTTTTGACTTTTTGTAGATTTTCAAAACCGCTTTGTCAATGGCGGCTTTTTCGCGCGCCGTTAAACTTTCAGCCATCAAACCGATTACGTCCATTAGATCTTGTGCATGCTCAGATAAATCACTAATTTCGTGAACAGTCGTCGCTAGGTCAAAAGGGTTAATTTTCTGCTTACTCTTGGCTGATAATTTTATATACGTGCCTTTTACTGATTCGGCGAGGCGCTTGTATTCACGCTCTGGGTCGATGACGATGACACGCGTGCCTTGCATGAGTTGGCGTAAAATCTCGACTTTGGTGGTGTAACTTTTGCCAGCACCCGACTGCGCAAATGTGATTGAGTTAGCATTGTGTAAACTAAACCTGTCCAAAATAACCAGCGAGTTGTTTGATTTGTTGACACCATAAAGAATACCCGATTCCTGCACCAATTCTGATGACATAAACGGAAAAGTCAGAGCGGCGCTGGAACTATCAAGGTTGCGCTTTTGCGCCAATTGGTCTTCGCCGCGTGGCAAAATTGATTGCAGCGCCTCTAACTGCTGATAGCGCGCTACTTTTGAGTAAAACAACCGCGCCGACAGATTAGCTTCAAGCAACTTGGTGGTTTTATCAAGTTCTTCTTTGGTCTCAGAATGAATGCAAATATAGATCGCCATTTGGAATAATTTTTCCTGACCGCGCTGAATTTTATCGCGCAAATCAATCGCCGACTCAAGCGGGTCGGTAATTTCCGAGCCAACGATTCGTCCCTCGCGCATCATCGCCCGGCGTGTGGATTCAAGCTCGGTAATTTTACGATTTAGTTTTGGCAGTGCCGCTCGGGCGTCTACTTCATGCAGATGATAACTAATGTCGATGTCGTGATTAAAATGAATCAAGCTATCCATCCAGTCCGAACTCGCTACGAACGGATATCCAGAAATAAACAACGTGCGCATGTACACACCGTCGATGCAAAGATAATCAACGTTTTCTTCCAGCCCAGCGTAGGATAAAATATCCAGCGCATCTTGTTTGCCAAATGTGATATTGAGCTCTTTTTGCTGTTCCTCGCGCTGGCGGTCGCGGCGTCGTTTCGGAGCACTAATTGAGTCACTAATTCTTTTGATAAATACTGGTGTGCGCGGTTTTTTAATCATTAATTTTACTCCCATCTCGCATTAACGCGGTGTGAATTGTCTGCAAAGCGCGTTCAGTTAGCGGCTGAATTTTTGCTTGCGCTGGGCTGTAGAAACTGTAGAATAAATCAAGCACTTCGAGGCTATCTAGCTGATCAGCGCGCATGCCGAGCCGCGCCATACCTTTGGCGATAATATCAATGCGGAGTTTGAGCTGTTCGCGGATTAAATCAAAATCAGCTTTGTTGTCGGTCGGTCGAAAAGGAATAATGATATAAAAATGCCGTGTCAAAATCTTGTTGTCGGTGATGAGCGAACGAATAAATTCATCGTAATTTTTCAGTTGAGTTTTGTAAACGGGAATCGTCTCGCTCTGCAATCGGTAGTTCAAATCCTCTAAATATCCGTCCATATCAATTTCGCGCGTACGTACTAAAATTTGAATCGGCCAACCAATTGAATTGAGAAAACTTTCGTAGGTATCAATGATTGCGTCTTGCTCATCCTCGCTACGCAGCTCAAAATTCAGCGCCGAAACGGACAAGATTGCCCGATAATTATTCTGTGGCAATAACAAAATTCCGTCGCGCACACCCTTTAGCGCAATCTGCCGCCTGGCGCTAGATTTAGCGTTTGACTTTCGTAAACCGAACATGCAAACCCCCTCTCTTATCAGTTTCAAAACGAACATCAGCGGCTGGGTCGTCTATAATTTGGCGGGTTTTGATGGTTGATGCGTCATCCAATTTTTCTAGCTTTTGCGGCTTTTTGGTTGGTTGATTTGTGGCTTCTTCGTCTTCAGGTGGAGCACTTTTATATTCATCACGAAACGCAGTAGTGTTTTTATTGAACAGATAATATTTTGGTCGCAAATTGTAACGCAGTACCGTCACCAGCCAAAGCGCAATGATTTTACCCCTAACACGAACCGACAAAACTCCACAAATCATCAAACTTAACGTCATCAAAACGTATTTATAAAGCGCGCCGTTCATAACCGGCGGCAGCAGCGCGAAAACTCCCGCGCTAAAGAAAACAGGAATCATCAAGAGCACGATTTGTGAAAAACCGAGCTTGCCGATAATCCGATCTTCTACGGTAGTAACCTGCGCAGGAACGACTGTCGTTTTCATGATTTTTTACCTCGCTGTTTAGTCGATTTTATTTTCGATCCGGCACGGTAAGTTGTGCCGGTTTTGAGTGGTTTTGATTCAGGCATATTAACAACGGTTGGATTATTTTTGCTGCGCGGATTTACGGCGTAGGTGATTTCCGCGTCGCCTTTTTTGTTTAGATAACTCACTTTCATCGGCGACTTTGTTTGACGCGCCACCGTTTCGAGAGTCGAGTGAACCCGGGCTTTTTTGGCGGCGTGAGTGGTATTCTTCACGCGCTGGGTCGTTTTGTGCGCCACTTTCGAGCCAGTGCCTGTCATGTAGCCGACGCCGTTCATAAACTGACCACCCAGCTTCTTTAGATTGCGCGCACCCATACTAACGAAACTAAATTGTATCATCACGCCTTGAACTTTTAATAAAGTCAGAATAGTTGCTATGCCTGCTACCATCGCCATCAAGGTGTCGGGAAATGCATTGTTACTGCCGCTAGTCGCCATACCAGAAAACAGCGACGACGCTAATTGCAATATAACCACATGGACAAACAAAACGAAAATTGTTGATAAGAACGTCTTCATCGAAGTTTCGGCAAAATCACGAAACCCCGGCACTAACCACAACATACTTACCAGCGGTGACAGGACAGTGCCGATAAATAAAGTGATTAAACGCATAACATAATACACCAACAATATGACCGAGCAAATCAGAAAAGCCACCATGATCAGCAGCGCCGCCACGCCCTGACCAGACGTTTTTTCGACAACTTTGATGAGCGTACTCCAGACGGTCGATGCACCCGAAATTTGGTTGACTGCCGAGATGAGAACGTTGGATAAACTAATGATGCCATCAATCAAAAATATCGAGGTGTTCATCAGCAAAAATATCAGCGCTATGCGTGGCAGTAGGTGCTTGACTTCAACTTCGTCAAAACCAAAACTCGACGCGCTCATGACCTGAAATCCGACTAGCGCCACAACTAAAATTAACAGCACATCAGCGATGCCGACAATCGCTAGCCATAGATTAAACACGGCTTTATTGCTCGCCATCAACGGCGTCGATTTGGTGAAAAATTCTAGCGCGCTCAAAAATGGCGAGGCTATGGCGTTAATGATCGACGACAATAGCCCCGTCACAGCTTTGATGATCATCTCGATCAAGCCGTTGTTTTCTGATTTGGGCGTGACTGCCTGTAGGTTCGGTAGGTTTGCGTCATTTGGATTTTGCACCGCTTGATACGAACCATTAAGGATAGAAACTATTGTCACGGCAGCCAGTACGATGACCAGCCCGATCACCGCTTTCTTGGCGATACTTTTAGCGTGCTCCATGCGGTCTGGTTTGCCGCTGCTGGTTATGTAAATATAGCCAGCATGCGCCAAAAAGAAAGCGCAAGCCAGCGACGCAATGCCCGATAAGATTTTGGCTGTCGGCAAAACATAGTCGCGCACGGTTTTTATGGCGCCAGCCGCATCGGCAAAGAATACTAAATTGCTAGTGAAAATATCGACAAAGTCGAACATGGACGGGTTATCCTCCGAAGGCTTGTCGCGCTAAGGTCGTTACGATGTTCGCCAAAACAAACGCCGCAATGACAATCGCCAGACCAATTGCTGACCACGTGATAGTGCGCTTTGCTTTGTCGAGCTGCTCAGGATTTCCCGAGCTAGTGATATAAGTAAAACCGCCAGCAACAAAAAAGCCGGTCGCCACCAGACCGGCTAGCCCCGCCACTACTTGGATGACGCTTCGTATAAAATTCTCGACATTGCTGACGCCCGCCGGCGCAGCTAGGGCTACATTCGCCAGCACAAGTGGCGCTCCAACCGCGATAAATATTGCCGCCAAACAATATGTTTTTATTGACACCATAAACTCCCTTTCACCAGAGCGTAAACTTTGTGTTTACTTCTGTTATTTTTACGTTAGCAGGCATTAATTTACTTGGCAAGACGGCACTTAAAAGTCTGTTGCAGCCATGTTAGTGTGTTAGTTTCTGGTAAGTTCGCTAAATTTATAGAGGTATAGTTATGTTTTAGTTTGAGTCAAAAATTAAATTAACGAACTTACCAAAAAATGACATTTTATCGCTAACTTTACACTAATAAAAATTACAAGTAAACTAAAAACATGGGCAAACTAAAATCTGAAAAGGTTGTTATATCTTCGCCGCTATCGTTTAGCGGTTCAGCAAAACGCATTTGGAAAATTACGGACGTAGATAATCCAGCGATAAAGGCACTGCTTGGTTTGGTGGCTGTCGTGCTCATTCTGTTTGCTTGGGTTTTTGTGGCGTTTTGGTATGTGCTGATTTACGTTGTTTTTGGAATTTTGTTCATTCCGTATCGGCTACTGCGGCGAAGTAGTCGCAAGCAAAAGCAAACAAAATTGCGGCATCGTGAAGTGCTGGAGGCAATAGAGAAAAATCGTAACTTATAGCCGCCGCAACACGGTCGCGCGTTTCTTGTCGTAGGTCTTCTGGGATTTGTGCAGAGTTTCAGAATGAGAATCAAACCAAATAGTTATATCATCCGTTAGCTTTAATAATTCGAGACCGGTTTTTGTTAATTTATATTCAACTCGCGGCGGAATTGTCGGATAGAAAAAGCGCCGGACGATGTCGGCGCGTTCTAGCTGTTTGAGGTGCTCGGTGAGCACTTTTTGAGTCACTCCCGGAAGAGAACGGTGCAATGCAGAATAGCGCTTAGTCTCAACACCAAGCGAAAGAATAATTGCGATAGTCCATTTGCGAAACAGTAGGCTTGTCATGAAATCGCGCGAATCGGCGTACTGATTTTTGGATACAGTAGTTTTTGTCATGGTTACCTCCCATTGATGTAAATGTATATTTGGCGCAGAATGGCTGATATAAAATATCTCTGGAGATGCCCTCCAGAGATGTGTATTAATAATGACCTCTAGGTAAATATAGCAGATTTTTGGTCAAATGTCAAAATATTGCCCGGATAAACGCCTAAGTGTAAGTTATTAAAAGTACCTCGTGAAATTTATGCTGTGTTTAAGAAAATACTAACAATCCTATGCTATACTTAGATACACATGGCTTCAAAAAATATTATTCACCATTATAGTTCGGGAGGGGTTATCGTTAAAGATAATGAGGTTCTTATAATTGAATCACTACAGCCAGCCAAGGAATATTCTTTCCCTAAAGGCTCTATAGAACCCGGAGAACATAGCCGTGACACTGCAGTGCGAGAGATACTCGAGGAAACTGGATACCACGCAACGATCCTAGGATTTATTGATACCCTAATATATGAATTCTCAACAGGTGATGGCCACGTAGCAAAAGAGGTTTCATACTATGCTATGTCTATTAATAGTTCAGTACCTCGACAAGAACAACAGCTTCAGCCAGGAGAAAATATACGCCCCTTGTGGGTCAGCTTACCAAAAGCTTTTCAACTCCTCACCCACAAAAACACGAGACAACTTCTTGCCATGGCAATTAAAATGTATCATCACTGAAGCAACAGCTGTTTACAGACTCCTCTATGGTGTAGTGCGAGAAAAAGTAATTTGCTAGGATAAATATGGTACTTCTATCCTCTGGAGACATAGCAGCAACATTAAAAACAGTCAACAACCTCAGAGACATCATTACACACACCTCTCTATTAATTTTGCTAAGAATACTTTTGTCTATGCCTTTTATATAGTACTCCATATAATCACGAATTATTCTTTGACGCGATGTATTGAGTCTTATCCACGCCCTACCGTCAGTATAAGTGATTTCTTTAGATCTGTTTAGCGGATTAGGCTCAGGATTCGCCCATTTCGCATATAGGGGTCCAAAATGGTTTCCTCCACACATAATGTGATGGATAAATGTTGATATGTCAGTAGATAGCCTGTTCCATCCAGCCGCCTCAAAATCAACAAGATAGCCATTTTGAAATATATTCATATCATGAACATCCCCTTGAGAGGGTATAACGTATGTATTATTCATGTTCTTTTGCATATCTTTAACGTATTTCTTTACCATATAAAGCAGGTCGTTTCGTATATAGACGCTTAAGTCATTCACGCTTTTTAGCGACTCATCCGCACAAAATTCCTCGTATTGTTTCAAGAGCTGCGGCGATTCTATCATATGCAATCGATTAATATAAAAAATTTTTGTGCCTCCAGCTTCAACATGAGACCAAATACCCATTGTGTTTGCAAGGTTAGACAGATCTTTGAAAAACTCAGACATATCTATACCCGTGCCACTACGAAGAATGTGAAATAATGTTTGATTGCCGGTATCACATAAGTCACTATATTCTATATAGAGACCTTTCTTGTTTATCGATATTATGCTTGGTACTCTTTTGTAATATTGCCTAAAGAAGTCATATCCAGCAAGCTCTAGTTCTAGATGTTCTATGTCAGAAAAATTTTTAATGAAGGTCATTGTTTGCTAATAGCCTCTGCTATAGCGTCCCTAAAATGATATGGCCGTAAGTTTAGAGATGCCAAGTTCTCTACTGGAAGCCACATAGGATAATAAAATCCACGCTCAGAATTTCCGTTTCTGAAAGCCTCTGGGCTATCGTCACCAAGCGATAGTTCTATATTCTTATCGTTTACCACCGCTAAAAATACCCATACATCAGGCTCCATTTCTATAGCCTCTTCTTCGTACACGGTAAATTGATCTGCCTTAATAGAAAGCTCTTCATAAAGCTCACGGTTGACAGTATCTATAGCATTAAAATCTGCGCCCTCAACGCCCCCACCCGGCAGAACAGCATAACTGCACCCATCACGCTCTCTACCAATAATAGCAATATTTTTTCCATCATTGCTAAACAACAGAGCCCTACATCGTTTAGGCATATCGCCACCTTCGACATTTTGAGCTAACATATCAATACGATTAATGCTGTCGGGCAATGCACTAATAAGATTGCGGACAATACCAAGATTGTTGCACATATACTCCGACTTCTGATCTTTAAACTCCATAGGCATCTCCATGAAACTATTATATACGACCATTACTGTATTGCAAATGCTTGCTGCTACATGATAAAATCATCTCAACCTATGAAATTAACAGTTGAAACAAGGCAATCGGTTGCACCTCCTAGAAACAGCACAGAAAAACTTTTCATATGTTTAAGTGGCTCTAGTGAATCCGGCAAAAGTTCTTTTAGTAAAAGAATGCTACACGAGCATAGTGCAAATAGAATTAAATACTTAAAAGCTACACACTGTTATGGCACGTTAAATGGTGCTTCTGTTACAGATCCGTTCTATATGTTAAGTACAGCAGATGAGCATCAGCGTATGCAAAATGAAATAGGCACTTGGCAGACTATTGATCAGGTGGCAAGCGAGGGCAATCGTATATCGGTTATTGAGTCGCTCAAGCATCCAAACTTACTTCACAGTTTTGGAAAGGCCGCAATAGACGCGTGCATCTATGTCATATACATAGATGCCGACATCAACATAAGAGTAGATCGTGAGTCTAGCCGACTAAATGTTTCCGGGGAAAAGATGCTAGAATACATTATAGACAAAGACTCTAGTAAAGCTGCCTGTGGACTATACGATATAAGAGAACGAGCTGATCTAGTTATACAGAATAACGGAACCGAGACGGAATACTATGCATGGATTGATGAATTTGCTTCTCACGTACATAAACTATATAACAGCAAAATAGATAGCCCCGGCATAGAGTACTTATAGTGTTTCGACCAGGCGATGGAAACAGGCAAGAGCCTTCTTCGTATATTTTTCAACATCATGCCTGTTATTGAGTCTCGCACCTCTTGCTGACGCATATACATCTTGTAGTATTTTAGTGTTGTACTGTTGAACATGATCGGATATAAGTTCGTCATAACTTTGTATATACTCCCCGCTCTGCACTAGTACACGCATACGCAACAAGTAAACGCAGGTCTTAGTGACAATGCGTAGCGCTTTTACAGAAGAAGCTAGCGAATCACCTGCCCTAAAAAGTGTTTCGTGAACTATTCCTCTACACATTTCTTTATACTCATCAAGAGATAGGTATTGAAATTTATCATTTGCAAAAACCGGAAACTTGAATGAACCATCTTTGTATAGAACTCCCTTTTGGGTATGATCTACATTACCTTCATGAAATAATATAAGATTCGGGACTTCATGCTGCGATATGAGCGATGATTTAGACTGACTCAGAAGATATTGGGATGATATGTAATCTATACCAACTTTACATTTATAAATTGCTGTTAGATTTTGCTGAAATTTTCTAATCTTTGAAACTACCGCATCTGAAGCAGCTCCATTTTTACATATTACAACAATGTCAATATCACTCCATCCTGGTATGTAGTCGCCCTTTGCTACGCTACCAGATATGAATATTGCGTCAACCTCTTTTAATAACACCTTAGATCTATTCTTAAATACTTTTTCAAGTTCATCTTGCAGCTGCACAACCGTTGGTATTGGTGTTGCCTGTGTAAGCACACGGCTATACACCTCCATATGGCTAGATGCTTGTTTCTCCTGTGAAAAAATAGATTTTGTTTGAACTGCTTGGCTTTCTCTGTGCTGCTCGGTCGTAAAAGTAGAGCCAGAGATTATTTGCTGCAGCTCTTGTATAGTTGAAAACGGATACGCATACTGCTTCATAAGTTTAATTATTTCCTCTTGGCCTGGTGAAACACGAATTGCAGTTCTTACTCCACTCGCAAGTGCCTCAATGCAAGATATGCCAAAGCCTTCGTAAAGCGAGCTCATTACTACTACATCAGATCCTGCAATAATTGAAGGCATAATACTATTATCAAAGCTTCCATGTTCTACGATGTTAACTTTCGGATATAATTCACGAAATTCAAGAATATCATTTGATCCAGCATTAACACCCGTTATCAGAACACTTATGTCCGCTCTTTCAGCAGGATCAAGGCCATCAACCGCCCGCAAACAGAACCTGATATCCTTCCTAGGCCTATTGACAACAGGCATGGTGACTATCTTTTGGTCATCATCAATACGAAGCATTTTATGCAGCCTTTTTCTAGCTTTGCTAAAATCTTTATAGTAAAAGTAGTTTTCGTTTATAGATGTATATATTGTTTTTATGTTAGTATGGCTAACGCCATGTTTCAATAAATTATTGCGAAAACATACAGATGGAGCTATCCAAGTACTGTTAAGCCCTAGATCGTAGGCTAAACTAGCTAGTTCACCTTTACCATCTAGCTTTTCTGACATCCAGCCCGGCTCCGGTGTTCGGTGCTGTGTACATACGTAGGGGGTTTTAATTTGCTCACGAGTAAGACATGCAACGATAATAGGAATGGAGTGGAAAGCATGGATAATATCGGGTTTAATGGATGTAACTACAGCCTTGAAGTCGTCTATTAATTTTGCAGACAGAGAATTATTGTCGTATGCGTGTTGACAGCTCCTAAACCTATAAATACTCACTCTTTCGTTCAAGTGATCGACACTGTCTTCTGTGCCGCTTGTCATAACGGCTATACTCGTGTCAGGATAGTGTGCAGTCAGTGCATTTACGAGATTAAGCGCATATGTTCCGCCGCCTCCCTTAATAGGAGGATACTCCATGCTAAATATTAAAATCTTCATGACCAAGCCTCGGGTAAATATCATCAATGGAGATGCCTTTTTCTAAAGCTATAGTTTCTATATTGCTTAAATCGACTTCATCGTGCGGTGAGTGAATGCGATTTCTCACAAAAAATGGAGCTTGAAACCAGAACGAATGGGAGCTAAAGTCATCAGGCTTTGAAAACGGAAAATTTGAACGGATAGTATCTTCCGTATCACGACCTACTTTACCCTTAACTGACTCAAGATGTAAAAGGGCATCGCTAGTGTTTGCGAAACCTTGTGCATTTAGGCCTACCAGTAGGTTATCTCCTCTCATTGCTATAGCATTCATAGCAATGAGTATCTCACGCACTTCGGTTGGATCAACTTCGTGCTCGTGTTTATATATATGCAATACATCACTAATTGTTAAATTTATTATATGGCGTGATACTACCCTCAACCTCTCTGTTTGGTCCAGTCTATCAACTATAGCGTCAGCTATACCATCCTCAATGGCATCATTTTTAACTATAGCTAGTACATCATGCGAGGGCTTGTTAATTTCTGACATTAAAACCTCCATCGACTATTAGGTTTTGTCCCGTAATGTGCGACGAGCTATCGCTCGCAAGAAACATAATGGCTGATGCCACCTCCTCTGTAGTTGCTGGCTGTTGGAGTAAATTACTTTTAGTAGATGCTATAGTTAACTCGTCCCAGGACTTACTCATATCTGTTAACGTAAAGCTCGGAGAAACAGCATTAACACGAATAAAAGGACTGTAGTGCTTTGCCATAGTTTCTGTCACATTGAGCAGGGCAGCCTTTGAGGCAGAATATGCAGCTACTCTGTCAGACGCAGACCCGTGTACGCCCCGGATTGAGGCCACATTAACAACAGCACCTCCCGACCGGATGTTGTCACGTAATGCAGTAACTACATTGACAGCCCCTAGTACATTAACGGCGAAATGATCCATCCAGTTTTTAGTCGCGTAGTCGTTATAGGATTGAGGCATGACAATACCAGCACAATTTACAACGGACGACAAACATGGATACTTCTGTGTCAGTCTCTTCATTGCGAAATCAACAGCCACCTTATTTGACACATCAAAGTAGTAAATGTCACACTTAAGCATCTTCGCCAACACCAACCCCTTTTCACTTTCTTTTCTGCCGTGTAAGATGACTGTATATCCTACTTTGATTGCGGCCTCAGCAACGGCTCTACCAATACCTCTAGTTGAACCTGTGATAAAAATTACCCTATTGTTTACATTCGTTATCATCTACTATCATATAATACAATGTAGAAATCTCATCGTCAATAGGTTAGTAAGGCCACATTCACGCCACTAATGCGTAGGTAAGCTTCATACCACTCCAAGAGCATTCTATAGTCTCAAGGAAGATCAAGATACGAATACATGCGGGTCAGCGTATGTACGGAACGAACCCTAGATATGATATAGTAAAGAACATGAAAGTAACTATAATACCAATTAATAATCAATCGGAAGTAGATAGTTCATATTCAGCTATAAGCGACTCTTTAGTTGGCGAGTCTCTACTTTTTGCCTGCTGCACACACATGCCCGAAAAACCAGCCGTAATTTATAGTTACAATATTAGAGACAACTCTGTAGCTCGCTTTTCTGATACCAACCTAATACTGCCTGATAGCAGTCTTCACGGCAAAATTCACACTCCTATAGTAACGGATAAATACGGAGATCGCTTTTGTGCTACCCACTTTGCCTATCCGTACGGGTTGCCGCAACCGATTAACTACCCTGGAAGCAGGCTTATAAAGGTAAGTAAGTATGGAGACGCGGTTGACCTTGGGCTCATTAAACCCGGTAATGGAGTTATCTACACAGCTATTGATAATAAGCGAAGTGTCATCTACTTACTGACAATCCCCGATGCTAGCTTATTCAGGTATAATATATCAGACAACGAGCTCATACGCGTAGGCGATATTCCGAGCACTACATGCGTAAGTCGTAATTTCGCGATAGATCATGATGGCAGGGTCTTTGGATGTTATGAAGGAGGTGGGCTCTTCGTCTACGATCCAGAGAAAGAGAAGTTGAGTTTACATGATAATTTTCTGCCTACATCATCAACAAAACAATGGAACAGTTCTTCTCGAGGGGGTGTTAATAGGCTAGACAGATCTTTATGGAGAGGAATTTACTTCTGTCAATACCGTAAAAAATTTTTTGGAATATTAAGCTCAGAATCTAGAATATTTACTCTAGACCCATTAAGTCTGTCTATTACCCTAGGGGAGGATTTATCTTCTAATAACACTTCTCCTGATAGAAAATCTAATATTTTTCCTACTCTTTCGTTAGCACAAAGTAAAGATTATATGTTTTACGCTAGCTCAATAGGGTTATTCGACTATAACAGAACAGAGATGGCTAGTGGATTCTCGCAATTTATAATGATTAATAAAGACACCCTTAAAGCCGAAAGTATAGGAGAGATTAGGGGTGGTGCAAGGCGCGTATACGGAATTATGACAGCTACGACAATAAATGATAGCGAGTATGTGGCTATCGGAGCTGTAGAACGACTCACTAATGAGCCGTATAACCCTTTTAACGTTATTGATGGTCAACCTTTTATTTTAGGTGTTATACGAATAAGCATATGACACACTCAAAAGAAGAAAACAACTTTGACTTGCGTGCTGTAGCAGAGGTAGATAATTTTATTAACACCTATTTGTTAGAGCAGCACAATCTATTTCAGGGAAACAATGATGCTGAAAGAAAAATTAGACATACTGAATCATGCTGTAAGATTTTTGATATGTTATATCCCAAGTGCGAAGAAGCTTACTGTAAGCTTCTTAGGGTCTCCGTCAAAGCACATGACATCGGAAGATTTAAACAATTGGCAATGATAGGGTCGTATGATGACAAGATAATTCATCACAATGACTTAGGAGAGGATATTATAAACACAGCAATATTGGAAAAGTCTATAGCCAACACTCCAGAGGCTCGCCTTGTGCGAACTGTTATTAAGTATCATGGAACCGTTGAGTTTCTTGATCAATCTACTGCAGCTTCGTTGCCTCAAGAGGCTCTGGCTTGGGCGAAGATAGTAACCATTATTGACGATATAGAAAATGCATGCATAACAGCACCAACTAGACTAGAAGACGAAATAATGAGAGACACCAAACATCTTGTCAAAGCAGGACTTGACCAAACAAGGATTACAGGGAGCAATCTAGACAACTACCTGAATAAGCAGAAGATAGACAGAAAATTATGCGCTACCTACGCTGACTATATTTTATTTAATCTAAGCATCATCAGAAAGTTTCTATACACCAAAGAATATTCTACTATCACAAAGTCTCTCATAACAAACGAAGTTTGCCTACGGTACGTAGATATAATCGATCGTTTTATATGTGTACAACAGGCATCTGATGTAAAAGAGATCTTCTTGCAGGACTTAGGGTTTACTAAACTGCCCATACATCCGTAAGGTCAATATTTTCTCTGTCGAGTCAGTTGGCAAGAGATCATAGAGAATAATCGCTAACTTCGCCGTCCTGGGTATGACAAGAAACTACCCAGAACAAAGACAGCTTAGTTATTGAGCGTACACTCAATTTACCTCACCAGACAACGTCCATACTTACCCCGCTCACTTGACATACGCCTTATTGGCGCAGTCAAGATGAGCGGAGGTAAGAATGAACGCGCTTAGGCCGGAAGCTGGCAATATTAGTTGATGAATCGTTATCTTATTTCACAAAAAGACAAGTCAGCTGGCGCGTACTGCGCTAGCGCACAAAACGCGCCATCTGTCTGTCATTTGCGAAATAAGCCTCACCCTGCAAGCTACGCTATGGCTTTCGTGCGATCATTGCAACCTCGCCGGGGCGCGCTTGCAATCATCGCACGGCCGATTGACACATACGCATCCTTAAATTAATTTACAACTCACCTAATGAAAGAAGCTCACCAGACTCATCAATGTTCGACCAAATCGCGGCATCTTCACTCAGCAAATTCTCAGCCGTCGCTGTATATACCTCAATTTCATCATCCAAGTCAAACCGACTCCGCACGGCATGAGTAGCGCGCCGCAAGCGGTTTTCTGCGGCTGGATTTTCCAGTAAAAATAAGAACCTCGGTAGGTTGCTGTTCGTCGCGTCCCAGCCGCCATCATCGAAAAATTCCATATAATTTACCAGACGGCGATTGATGGCGCTAGGCGGCATGTCTTTAGGCACGACATCAAAGAAAAATCGCCGCAACCCATCGGCTGTTTTGAGCGACAAAAATGCGTCGGGCGGATTAGCCGGAAAATAGCTATAAAGCGCCATTTCGCGCCGCAAAAATACTTTTAGCGGTGGATATTGGTGCTGTAGTTTATTGGTGCACGAATACACATTAACTACATGATTAACGAATGATTGACCAACGACTTTGTCGCGGTAGCTCGCCTTGATGATGGCGTTGGTAACGCGTTCGCTGCCATAAATCAACTGCAGTTGCTTAAGTCCTTTTGGTGTCAAATAATACGCTGCCGGCACACCCCGCAATTTATAGCTTTTGTCATATCGTCTAGCCACAAAACCATGTTTCATCAGTACATTCAACTTTTCAAACAAATTTGAACCCGACTTAATACTCAGACTATCTGCCAACAATTGACGACTACCGAACCGATATTTGTATAGCGTTTCCAGGATGTCTATCTGTCCCTGCTTGAGCGCTAAACGTTTGTCTATTTTCATTATCAGCCTTTCACGATTCCTTTCTAGTATATTTATATAAAAAGAAGAGAAAAATAGCAATAGTTAACAGTAATTTTATAGATGACTTATAACGTATATCGACATTCGGTATATTTTATAGCATAAAGTAACTAAAAACTATTGAATATTTGTAGTACAAGTAGTACAATTTAAGTAGAGGTTTAATCATAAAGCTGGCTCGTTAATAACACGATAAAACTAGGCTTCAAACAGTAGCGCTTTTTGGTTATCGCCCTGTGTAGTATACTGGGATTAATGAGTCAAGGAAGAATTCAGCTACAAATCGACACGTCAAAAGAAGTGCGCAACCGAGCCAAAGCCGTTGCTTATAGCCAAGGCATGAGTCTGACAGAATTGGTGTTAAAAGCGCTGGCGACGGCTGGCGACAAGGAGCTGAAACAGCTGATTGAAAAGGATTTGCAGGAGCGTTCCGGGCGCGGTCGTCCGCAGCAGTCCAAGTCTAGTTGATGTTATAACGAGTCGCGACAGGAGGGATTATGGCGCGACCAAAAGGAAGTAAAAATAAACCAAAAGCCCCGCTGGTGAAGCAGTTTTCGTTCACGACCGAGCAGCGGATTAGGTTGGTGGCAAATTTAATCGTTGAGAAGATCATCGAAGACGGCGCATTTGCCAAAAAGCTCATCACAATATTGGAGGATGATAAAAATGTCTCCAAATAACCAGCCGAGAATTGGCTTGCTGGCGATACGGGTTTCTTCTGACAAGCAAGGTCTTGACGGCGACTCACCCGAAGCCCAGCGCGAGCAAGGCGAAGCTTACGCCAAGGCGCACAATATTATAATCACCGAGACGATTATTTTGCTTGAATCGGCGTCGCACGAAACGCAGCCGATGCAAAAAGTAATCGACGTTTGCAAGGACAAAAGCAAAGGTTTTCAAGTTGTGCTGATTAAGTCAATCGACCGTTTTACGCGCGGTGGCGGCGATTATTATTCGCCGTTGAAACGACAGTTGACGCGTCTAGGCATCGCCCTTGAGGATATGTATGGCGTGATTGGCAAGCAGCAAATAAACACGCTGGAGCACACTGGATTTAAGTATTATTGGAGCGAGTTTAACCCGACGCAAAAGTCGGAGTATTTGGAAGCGGAACGCGCTAAAGATGAGATGCGCGACATTATGAGTCGGATGATTGGTGCGGAGATTCGTTACACGCAGCTCGGTTATTGGATGCGCCGTCCGCACTATGGTTTTCGCAGTGTCAAGGTGGATACGAAAAATGGTCGGCGCACGATTTTGAAGCCTGATGAGAACGAGGCGAAATTCATCATCAAACTTTTTGAAATGCGCGCCGCTCATATTTATACCAATCAGCAAATTGCCGACGAGCTAAATTCAATGGGCTTTCGCTCGCGTGTTACGATTGTGCGCGACAAATACGACCGAACGAAAATTAAGCGGCAAATTGGCGGCAAACAAATGACCGCCAAAATGATCGACCAGTACGCCAGTAAACTGGTTTATTGTGGCATCATCAAAGAAAAATGGACGCACGACCAGCCAGTCAAAGCGCAGTTTGATGGGTTGGTTGGCGTCGAGCTTTTTAATGAAGCGAATCGCGGGCGGATTTTTGTGGAGATTGACAGTCGTGACATGATAACTATCAAACGCAGAGCTGTGCCTGAGCACCTGAAAAATAAACAAATTTACAATCCAGAATATCCGTATAAACAGGTCGTTGCTTGTCCGAAGTGCGGCAAAACTCTTTCTGGCAGCGCTTCGCGTGGCAAGATGGGCGCGTATTATCCGGCGTATCATTGCAGTCGTGATGGGCATTATTTCCGTGTGCCTAAGGCTGAATTTGACAAGACGCTTGACGATTTTGTGCGGACTATTACTGTAAAACCAGAGTATGTTGATGACATTATCGCTGCTATTGCCGAGCTGTGGCGCGAACGCCAAGCGAATCAGCTAGAAGCCGATCAGCAGCGCCTAGAGCACCGCCAGAGCCTGCAAAACCAAATTCGGGCGACCGTGGACAGAATGCGCGTTGTCACGAGCGAGACAGCGCTTGCGTACCTAGAGGAGGATATAGTTAATGCCGAAAATGAGTTAGAAAAACTAGACAAAGAAATCGCCAATCAGCCCAATCTGCAAGCCGAATTTGACCAAGTTTTGCAATATGCAAAATATATTTTGGAACACCTGCCAGAACTACTACTCGACCTCTGTAATCCACTGCGAAAAGCCGCCTTTTTCGGTGCTATATTCAACAAACTTCCAACCTACGAACAAATAAACTTTGGAACCCACAAAAACAGCTCGCCACCAGAGGTAAACGAGCTGTTTCAAATCCGAACGGAATACAAATCCCTTTATGGTGACCTCACGGAGAATCGAACTCCGATTGCCAGGATGAAAACCTGGTGTCCTGACCGTTAGACGATGAGGCCATCAAACAGGTCGTATTGTAGCAGATTGGCAATATTTTGTCTAGGAATTAGCTGCGGTTGCTGGCTGTGGCAAAAATTGACTTTTACAACATTTTGGTGTATTCTACATAGAGTTATGAGGATAAAGGAGGAAGCTATGCGAAACTTATCATCACTATTCCGCTCGCTATCGCTGCGTCACTACGCTGTTTTAGCGGTAGTCGCAGTTACAGCGGCAGTGCCAACTACATTATGGGCGCTAGATTCTGATCACTCCGCCAACACCAATACCCAAGCGCCGACGAACACAAAACCTACGCCAGTTTACAGCTGTAATGCGCTCAGTATTGATCAGTTTTCGGCTACTAGTTTCAAGTTCTCAGTCAAATATTCCGCTCATGGCGGCGCTACCTATAAGACAACAATTTACAAAGTCTACGACGCCAGCGGCAAAGAGGTATACCGAACTGGTAACGAGTTCAAGGGCTTCGCACCAGGTACATACACGGTCAAAGCCTTTATCGTCGTTGACGTAAACGGCAAAGAAGAGATGGTGACCAGCGATGCCTGCACCAAACAGGCCACAGTCCCCGGCGAAACCCCGGCTCCCCAACCAAAACCTGAGCCAAAGCCACAACCGAGGCCTGAACCGAAGCCAGATAAACCACCGAAAATCACTCTAGCGCTTGCCGTCAAGACTACCGTCAATGGTGCGCAACACAAGACAGTCGCCGTCAACGAGGCCTTCACTTACCAGGTAACTGTCACCAACACGGGGACGGTTACGCTGCGGGATACGTACGCCACCAATGCCGCACCACAAGGTGTAACCTATCTAAAGGCGTCTGGCGGCACAATTCAGAATAATACCTGGCAGACATTGATTAGTGAGCTCAAGCCAAATGAGTCAAAAACATTTACTATTGACGCAGTCGTTAAACAATACGTCGCGGGCACATTGACCAGCACAACCTGCCTCAAGAGCGAGCAGGCTTCGCTTGAGGGTCATAGCAATTGTAGCAGCGCCACTATAGAGGTGACTAAGCCGCAGGCCCCGGCTCCCCAACCGAAACCAGCGCCAACGCCACAGCCAAAGCAACCAAAGCCAGCACCGGCTGACCCAAAACAACCAAACCCAGCCCAACCAGCTCCCCAACCAAAACCTGAGCCAAAAACGCCAGACCAGTCGAAGCAGCCATCGACCAACGATAATCAGCAGTCACCTTCAGCCTCGGGCGGCACACAAACCACCAACCCACCTGCCGCACCGACGACCGTTGGCGAGCTGCCACGGACCGGTAACGCCACTGACACGCTCGTTGGTGGACTGGGTCTTGGCGCCCTGCTCACTGCTGGAGTCGCCTACCTCATCAGTCGACGTCATGTGTAAATCATAAATCTGGTTGACTTGGATACCCCTCGCACCCCGAGGGGCATTTCATGGTACAATAGTATTATGGCAAAACAGAAGAAAAAGCGCTCTAAGAAATACTCTGGCGTTGACGCCGCAACAACTCGGCCCAGTGTCACGCGCATCCAGGCGGTCAGCCGCTCGTCGGCCGGTCAATGGCTATATGAACGCAAAAAATTACTGCGTGGTGTCGGCATCGGCGTAGTAATAGTCATCATCGTTATTGTGATTATCACGGGTATTATTAGTCTGTTCCGATAATCAATATTTCCTCAGCGACTCATTGCTTTTTTCTTATTCGGCCTATCAAGTGGCAGACGAAAACCAAACGTGCTGCCCTTGTTTTCTTTTGAGGCAAAAATCATCGCCCCACCGTGCTCCAACACAACTTTACGCGCCAAAAACAAGCCAACGCCTGTGCCGTCAGGACGACGCTTGCGAGCATTTGAGGCGCGAAAGAATTTACCAAACACGCCAGACTGCTCAGCTTTTGGCACACCGATACCTTGATCTTCAACCGTAAACACCACTTCCTGCGCGTCACAGCAAAGCGACACCTTGACAGTTGTTTGTTCTTTAGAATAAAAGATTGCGTTATCAATCATGTTCATGATGACTTGGCGGAGTTTTTCGGCGTCAATCGGCAACGTCGGAACATCATCGTCAATATGCACCGAAAGAGTGATGTTATGCTGCTTGGCCACAATCTTCAGCAGAGCCATTTCACTTTGTACAATATCACCGAGGTTAGCCGGCTGACGATTCATAGTGAATGTCCCGGTCTGTAAGCGAGAGATACTGAGAAAGTCATTGATCAGTTGTACCATGCGCTCACTCGAGGAAAAGGCTTCGCGCAGAACAGCTTTTTGGGTCGGACGAACTGGGCCGAGATCACCCTGGAGCAGCATGTCGAGATAGCCCTTGATACTGGTTAGTGGCGTCCGCAGCTGATGCGACGCCATAGAAATAAACTCATTCTTCGCCTCGTCTAGCCGCTGTAGCTGCTGGTTACTCATCCGCAGTTCCTGCGTCGCCGCCTCGACACGCTGCTGTAGCTCGGCATTCAGCTCATTCACCTCCTCCATCGACTGAGCATTTTTAATGGCGATCGCTAGTTCACCGCGCACCGCCCGAAGCATTGAGAGATCACGCTCGACATAGTTATTTTTCTGACTTTCGCCGATCAGCACAAAACCAACGATGTCTTCCTGCAGCGATAATGTCATGACGATAGCCAGTTTTTGTAGTTTCATCGTCCGCCGTAGCTGCTCTGGCAGCGATTCGACGACCGCTACGTCATCAAGTTGTTCAATTTGGTGTTGCGCTGCCAATCCCGTTAGGTCCACTTGCGGCGGACGAGTGTGTCCACGTGAGCCAAATATCCGAAAGCGCCCGTCATCATAGACCGCAAAGATCACCTGACGAGCCTTGAGGAGCCGCGTCAGGCACGCCGCTAATCGAGTCGTCAGCAGCCGCAGCCCCATTGTGTGCAGCAAAATTTGCCCAATCTCGTTGATAAAACTTTCAATGGTATAATCCTGTCGATAAAACAACTTGTCGGTCAGGCGATCAAAAAACTGCTTGGTCGGTTGAAACAAAAACCCTAAAAACAATGCTGCCAGCACGCCCCAAAAGCCCGGTATCCCACCGATGTCATGACCGCTGAGCGCACTGACAATCGCCGAAATAATATACGTCGCCGCGTAATATACGATCGCTAACAAGCTCAACAACATCGCATATGCAATCGTTCGCACCGCCGCATCTTTCAGACCAAAGAGACGATGCTTGACAATTGTCAGATACGCCAGCGGTATAAAAATAAAGGTGCTCAGCGGCCCAATCCAGATGAGGTCATAGCGGCCGACAGCTGGCAGCAATAAATTAAATACCATACCTACGCTACCAGCAATGCCATAGGCATAGGAAATAAGTCGTAGCTGAGAGCGTACCAAGAGTGCGCTGCGACGACGAGCTTGATGAGCGAGGATGATAAGTGCCGCCAAAAACAGCAGTATGAAATATGCCATATAGATGAAATAGCCGATCGGATGAATCACGACCGTATGATCATTCAAGACCACCCGCGCTATCAGCCAATCAACTCGCACGACAATCACCGCAGCAACGATACTAAATAACACCCAAGCAGTGACCGGTAACCATTTTATCGTTCGTCGAGAGCCGATATGGGCCGCCATCGAGATCATGGCTGCCGCAATTAGCGCTGCTCCAATATAGTATATTCTGATGTATATCAGTGCCGCCGCCAGATCATTGGTCGCCAAAAATGCCGCAACACCCAGTGCCCACAGGGCAATGCCAACCGTCAGCACAAAAAAGAACCGGGTTGCCGGCTGTTGTGGTTGATTAGCTACAACCATAATACCGAATATCAGCGACATTACCCCGGCAATGATCAGCCCCGCTATTTCCATGCCCACTCCCCTATCATGTCTATAGTGTATCACCAAACTCCGGTCTACGCATAGCATATACTGCGTAGACACCATCATCAGGACAATACACATCAACCCGCCAATCACCCAGACCCGCCACCTCCACAATCCGCTGCATTGTTTCGATTGACCGAGGCTGGATATGTGGCCACTGCACAACATTAAGCGTAAAGCCTAGCTGTGGATGCGTATCGCGCATATTGCCGACTAGCAGCAGTCCGCCGGATTTCACCAGTTGGGCAGCATTAGCTAGGAAAGTTGCGGCATTAACCTGCAACGCCGTCGGACTTTCATCTGAAAGCGCCTCGGGCACATACTCCAAAATTCCAACAGCATCGACTGCATCATATGCGGCCCCCTCAAGGCCAACCCGTTGCCGCAGTGCTCGAGCTGCCACGTTCGTTTGCGCGTCTACTGCGGGCAAGGCTAAACCCTGAGGGCGCAGAATATTCATACAGCGAACATCAATAGACTGCTTGACTTTCATTGCCTGAGCATACGTTTTTGCGGCCTTGAGCGCCGACCGATCAAGATCAACCAGTGTGACTTGCGGCATAGCATGACCACTCTCTTTGATGTGCCGGAGTGCATGACAAACTGGCTGAGCAGCACCGCAAGCTAGACTAACCCACTGCTGTCCTATAGCACCCGGAGACGCTTGATCAATACCATGCCTCTCAAGAATAGCCTGAACAATTTCACCACGACTACGAATACCGTGAGCATCCAAAATATTACAGGCCCAGTCGCGCACCTCTGGTGAGACTGGCTTACCATTTGCTAATCGCTCAATGCTCGGATCATACAACAGGTCCAGTGCCGCCGCCGTCGGTATCAGTTCCAACCAGTTTTCAACGCCGGGAACCCGAGCGATCAACTCACGTGTCGCTCGATTCGTATAATCAATTGTCGTTCGCTGGCGTTTAATTGCCGCCGTTAAATCAGTCTCACCACGAAAGCCCATATCAGTCAGCTCTTCTAGCTCCAACACTACCTTCTCGTGGGATTGCGTCTGATATCGGTCACGTATCGACACCTGATGAATCTGCCAATCGGCTGTACCAATTTCCATGCCGTACCCTGGCACTTCGGCCAGTATTTTAGCCCAGTCACCACGATCTGGCTGAATATCTATCTCGTCACTCCACTCTATCCCCACTTTGCCCACCTTTATAGTGATAGTTTTACAATACACTACTGCCTGCTATAATACAATTATGGTTAAAATTGCTATCATCGAGGATGATGCGACAATCAGTCAGATGTACCGAATGAAGTTCGAGGCTGACGGATTTGACGTGCGACTAGCCGGCAATGGGATCATTGGCGTTAGCTTAATTGAATCATTCCGACCAGATGTCATTCTGCTTGATATCCAAATGCCCGAGATGGACGGAGCCGAAGCTTTACGGCGTATTCGCTCACACGCATGGGGCAAGACGATACCAGTCATTGTGCTAACCAACCTTGGTGAGGAAGAAGCCCCGCGCGAGATGCGTTCACTCGGCATCCAGGGTTATATCGTCAAGGCTAATCTCACCCCGCGCCAAGTTGTCGCCCAGGTCAAGGCAATCACCGCAAAGCCGTGAGTTTCTACCGAGCATTAACCCGGCGCAGGCACGCCGTAATCACATTATCAAACAACGCACTCACCGTCAGTGGGCCGACGCCGCCCTTTTCTGGTGTCAAGTGAATGTCGGTGCGCGTCCGATTCGCCGGTGCCACGTCACCAACAATCTTACCATCCTCCGAGGCGGTTCCTGCGTCAACCACCACCGCACCAGGTCGGATCATATTTGGCTGAATCAGTCCTACCACGCCGGTTGCCGTGACGATGACGTCATATTCGTGTAGTCGCGATAAATCATCACCCCTACTAAATACCGTTACGTCCAGTCCCGACGCTCGCCACATCCGCTCCAGCGGCGCACCGACCAGCCGCCCACGCCCGACAATAGCCAACCTTTTACCAGCCAGCTCCACACTATAGCCCGCTAACAGCCAATTGATGGCCATCGGTGTCGCCGGGTCAAACAGCGTTCGCTCAGAATTAAGGCCATCGACGTCTTTTTCCGGTGCCACCAGCCGCACAATTTGATCGGTCTGCTCTGGCTCGGCTAGTGGCAGCTGGACGATAATTCCCTGGACATCATCGCGTTGGTTTAGCGTCGCGATTGTCTCCGGTAGCTGCTGAGTCGCCACACGACAAATTTCTACCTCAATCAAAATATCCGCACCATAGCGCTGCTTGAGGCGCATGTAGGTGGCGATGACTGGATTGTCCGAATCGGTGACGATGGCGAGGCGTGGCTGAATGTGGTGCGCTTGGCGGAGCATGCGCACTTGCTTGGCCTGACGCCGCTTGATAAACGACGCAAGTTCTGCACCATTGAGAGATTTCATTGTTTGATTGTAGCAAATCAGCATGGGCGCGTCGAGCACCTTGAGGATGGTAGCCGTCTGTGGTATAATCGGGAAGCTTGGCGGATGTAGCTCAGTTGGTTAGAGCGCTGGATTGTGGCTCCGGAGGCCGTGGGTTCGAGCCCCATCATTCGCCCCAAGCATTGTCCGTAGCAAAAGGTGCGACGCTATGTTTACCTTCACCACTCATTATGCTATAATCTGGACTGATTGGGCCAGTAGCTCAGCTGGTTAGAGCACCTGCCTCTTAAGCAGGGTGTCGAGGGTTCGAGCCCCTCCTGGCCCTCCAAGGAATTATTAAACCCCAGTTTGCCTGGGGTTTTAGTATGCCTGGTAAATCATACCGTTTATGAAAATGGGTTATAGCCGCGCGAAGGCGGCTCTTGAAATCGAGGTGATGATGGCGACCGAGCGATATTATTGCCCCCCGTTGGACCACCTAGTGGCGCAGCGCCTGGGGTATTTTGTGAATTTCGTGACAGGGACGATGGCTCTGCTTGGCGCAGCGAATTGTCCACAAAGGTACGATTAGAGAGCGGAACGTCGCTAGTCGTGTCATAGTCTTCCGCTGTATCGTCGGTGCTTGCTGATGGTACATAACCACGCGCGCCCAGCGCTGATGACTGATAATTCCCGATCCGCTGGCGATCGCAGTTACGGTCGCTCACTCGACGACTTCGACCGGTATTACCAAACGCCGGCTGCGTCCGTGGCCGATGCGCCATTAACCGCTGAACTAACCGACGCGACATTCGCGGTTTACCACTAGCATCCATATGACCCTCCTTTGATCATTCCTGGCGCCCCGAGTAGGATTCGAACCTACGACCTTAGGCTTAGAAGTCCTCTGCTCTATCCAGCTGAGCTATCAGGGCATGTTCACATTATAGCATCTTTCTGGTACAATAGTGCAAGCTCGCGGGTGTAGTACAGCGGCTAGTATGCAAGTTTTCCAAACTTGAGATGGGAGTTCGATTCTCCCCACCCGCACCAATGTAAGATAATTTCAATCCGCAAAAAAGGGCATCATGGATTCATATTCATACACAAACACTTCACCATACCAGCCACAGGACATTGAAGACGCCTCCGAATTCTATGACGTAATTGAGCGTAGTAGCCTGACGCATCAATTGTCTGAGTCACGGCCGTACGTTTACTGGACAATGGAAATTTATGACAAGGCCAACGGCATCAAAGGCGGTGGCGGCTTGGGCGTATTGGCGGCAGACACGCGGCGGGTAGCCGAAAAGCTGGAAGTACCATTTGTGGTGGTGACGCCATTTTACCGCAGCGAATCACACCAAAAAATTACCGACCTCGCACAAACTGAATACGTTGAGAAGGTCTCGCCCCAGGAGTATGGCTTTCATTATATTGATGAGGTTTCGGTTAGCTCCGCCGGCTTTCCCGATGCTAGCCTCAGCGTCTTTCGCAAGACACTCGGCTCAACGCAATTTGTTACCATCTCAGAGCCAAACTTTGGGCAATTGTACGAAGGCGAAGGCTCGGGTGATCACCGGCTGTACCAAGAAGTGGCGCTTGGGTTTGGCGGCTATAAAGCCTTGAAATTACTCGGCATCAAGCCAGCCGTCATCCAGCTCAATGAAACCGCAACAATTTTTGCGGCATTGGCCCGGCTGGACGAGCTATGCGCCAACGGCATGAATTTATATGAAGCAATTGTTTACGTCCGCAAACACACGCTCTACACCAACCACACTCTACTCCAGGCAGCTGAACCGGAGTTCCACCGCTCGCAATTTGAAAAATTAGTACTGCCAAACCTCAAAAGCAATGCTGTGCGCTGCTGGCTGATGGAGCAATTTCGGGGCGACGTCCTGCGACCAAACTTGTTGGCAATTGAGCTGACCGAAGCCAAAAATGGCGTCAGTAAACTGCACGCCCGTGTGGCAAATTTCCGCGACCGCAACAACGACAAAGTCAAATTCCACGCCATCACCAACGGCATCGACCTCGAGACATGGGTACTGCCAGAAATCTTACAGGCCTATCGTGAGCATACTATCCTTGATAAGTTTGGCTTGCCAACAGAGCAGTATCAAGAGGCAATCACTGGGCTATCAGCCGCTACTATTCGATCGCTCAAGCGTACTGGTCGGCTGAAATTAAATCGAATTCTCGCAAGGCGCAAGGATCAATACAACAACCCAGTTCACCTGCCCGAGAATGCTCTGGTGTTTGACTTCAAGCGGCGATTCGCCAATTACAAGCGGCCACACCTGGCATTTGAGCGCCCAGAAGTACTCAAGCAGATTCTACTTGATAACAATGCTCACTACATTCTCGCCGGCAAGGTCCATCAGGGCGATCATGGTATGTATCAGCAGCTCCTGACCATCCTCAAGCTCGTCGATAGCGACCCTGTCCTGCGTGAGCGCGTCCACTACATTCAAGATTACGACGAGACCCTGGGGCGAGCGCTGGCGATTGGCTCAGATGTTGCTATCAACGTGCCGATCATTGGCCTCGAGGCCTGCGGTACATCATGGGAAAAAGATATCGCCAATCTCAAGCTACTCATCTCCACCAGCGACGGCGGCGTTGCCGATATCAAGCCAATCGCTTGTCTCGAGGTAAGCGGTGTGAGCTCAGAGGACGAGACCATCTCGCTCTACGCTAATATGCGGCGAGCAGCGCAAATCGTCGCTAGTGATGAGCTACTGACGCAGCACATTCATCGCCAGCTCATAGCCTATCTACCGATCATATCGGGTGCACGGATGCTCAAAGATTACCTCAAGTTTCTGTTTCCCGCCCGCCATACAACCAAATAGAACCGATAGCAGAACACTGCGTAGCTACTCGGTGATAACTTCAATCTCTGCACCCAGTGAATTGAGCCGCTGCGCTAGTTCCTCGTAGCCGCGATTAATTGAATACACATCACGCAAGATTGACACGCCCGGCGCCGCTAACATGGCGAGCAGTACCACAACCGACGGCCGCAGCGCTGGCGGCGCCACAACATCAGCGGGCTTCCACCTGGTCGGGCCAGTGATATACACCCGATGCGGGTCAACCAGTTCGATCTGTGCGTTCAATTTACTCAGCTCGGTGAAATAAATCGCTCGGTTCTCGTAACTCCAGTCGTGCACCAATGTCCGGCCTTTAGCGACGGTCGCAATCAGCCCCAAGAACGGCAGGTTGTCCATATTAATCCCCGGAAACGGCAGCGCGTGAATCTTGTCCTTTGGCGCAACCAACTTGGAGTGTTTCAGCGTGATATCCACCAAGCGAGTACGACCGTTGTTGGCTGCATATTCCTCACTTAACTCATATTGCAAACCCATCTCAGCCAATGTTGCCAGCTCAATTTCCAGAAACTCAATTGGCGCCCGGCGCACCGTGATTTCTGAATCAGTCACCACGGCCGCCGCGATAAAGCTCATCGCCTCAATCGGGTCTTCAGACGGGTAATAATCAACTGCTGTATTGACGTGCGACCGGCCCGTGATTTTCAGTGTCGTTGTACCAATTCCTTCGATGGTCACGCCCAATTTCTGCAAGAAGAAACACACATCCTGCACCATGTAGTTCGGGCTGGCGTTGCGGATGATGGTGGTGTCTGGTGACAGCGCCGCCGCCATGATAACGTTTTCCGTCACCGTGTCGCCGCGCTCAGTCAATAAAATTATCCGATCGCCCGTTGTCGGCTCGACGCGCGCATGATAGTACCCACCCTCGGCCGCTACCTGCATCCCAAAATGCTTCAGGCCCGACAGGTGCGGCTCCACCGTGCGCTTGCCGAGGTTACAGCCACCGGCAAATGGCAACTGAAAATCATGATATTGATGAAGTAGCGGGCCAAGGAACATGATCACGGTACGCGTGCGTTTAGCGGCAGCGATGTCCATATCCTCCAGCCTCAGCCGCGCCGGTGGTATAATCTCCAGGTCGTTCTTTCGCAGCCAACGGGTTTTAACGCCAATCGAGTTGAGCACCTCAATGATCCGGTTAACCTCTTCGATACGCGCCACATGGCGCAGCGTCGTTTTTCCCTTGTTGAGCAGGCTGGCGCAGAGCAGCCCCACGGCTGCATTCTTGCTCGTTTTGACCGATATATCACCAGAAAGTTTTTTACCGCCATGCACCCGAAAGTTCATCTTGCCTGAGTGATTGAGCGTAACGATATCACAATTGAGTACATCGCTAATCCTCATTAGCATCTCGACGCTAATATTCTGACCGCCGTTCTCGATACGGTTAATGGCACTTTGTGATGTACCAATGGCCTCAGCTAGCTGTGTCTGGGTGAGGCCTTTACGATTACGATTTTCGGTGATAATAACGCCGATTTTTTGGAGATAGTCATTCATGCTCATAGCGTACAATATATCACACATGATATATGTTGTAAAGTGCTATAATAGAGGAAAAGGAGGGAGTGTCATGCAAGATACACAGGTCGCCGATTTGATTGCGGCAGAAATAAAACGGCAGCAGTTGGGGATCGAAATGATCCCAAGCGAAAATTACGTTTCAACTAGTGTACTCAAGGCGCTGGGCAGCGTCTTTACCAACAAATATTCTGAAGGTTACCCCGGACGACGCTATTACGGCGGACAAGAAAACACCGACCAGATTGAGCAGCTGGCGATTGACCGCGCCAAACAACTATTCGGTGCTGATCACGCCAATGTCCAGCCGCACTCTGGCGCCCAGGCCAACGAGGCGGTGTATTATGCATGGTGCGAGCCTGGCGATACTATCCTAGCGATGGATTTGGCGCATGGCGGCCACCTGACGCATGGCGCGCCAGTCACCCGCTCAGCCCGTGAGTATACCTTCGTCCGCTACGGTATCAAGGATGTCGAGACTGGTGAAATTGACTATGAAGAAATTCGCCGTTTGGCGCTGAAACATCGGCCAAAGATTATCTTGGCGGGATTTTCAGCTTATCCGAGAGAGCTGGATTACGCCAGGTTTGCCGAGATTGGCAACGAAGTCGGCGCTATGTTGATGGCGGATATGAGCCACATCGCTGGATTAATCGTTGGCGGCGTGGCTAAAAATCCGTTTGATTATGGCTTTCACGTTATCACCACTACCACGCACAAAACCTTGCGCGGTCCGCGCGGTGGCTTGATTTTGTCGAGGGGCATAGCCAGCAACCCTTTGAAGCGGCCGGAAAAAACCTTGGAAAACTTGCCGACACTGATCGACCGGGCGGTCTTCCCTGGCACCCAGGGCGGCCCGCACATGCACACCATCGCTGCCAAGGCAGTAGCCTTTGGCGAGGCGCTCCGCCCAGAGTTCACGGAATACGCCCAGCAAATCGTAAAGAATGCAGCCGTTCTGGCGGATGAGCTGAAGCGCGGCGGTTTGAAGTTAGTGACAGGCGGCACCAGCAACCACTTGGTGCTGGCGGATATTTACGGCAGCTTTGGTATTGATGGTAAAACTGCTCAGGAGCGACTGGAAGCCAGCGGTATCACCGCCAACGCCAACGCCATCCCGAACGATACTCTGCCGCCATTCCGTCCCAGCGGCTTGCGTCTAGGCACGCCAGCGCTCACTACGCGCGGCATGATGGAAGCGGAAATTAAGCAAATTGCTGAGTGGATTATTACAGCGATAACTACAGAGGACCCGGCAGAATACGCAAAAATTAAGCAACAAACTACTAGCCTTGCGGCGCGTTTTCCGCTACCATATAACTAATACTAAATAACTTGGGGGGCAAATCAGAAATGATTTCTTCAAACAAAACTAAAGGTTTCACATTGGTTGAGCTCTTGATCGTTATCGTGGTCATCGCTATCTTGGCTGCTATTTCGATAGCAGCGTACAATGGTGTATCCAACAAAGCTCGGGATAGCGAGAGGTTAGCCAGCGCACGCGACATCATCAATGCTGCCGCCGTGTACAACTCAGAAAAAGGCCACTGGCCGACAATAGCAGAGCTGGGGTCATTTAATACGATTAGGTTACCTGACCAGGTAAAAAGTCGCCTCGGAACTACCGCACCAAGTCCAACCGATAAAAGCAAGTATCTATACGAGTTGTGCGGAACTGCTCCAAACGTTACCGGAGCAAAAGTTACCTACTGGAAAGAAGCTATTGATGGACACGAAGCTCACGAGAAGATAGTCAGTAGCGGTAGCGGTTGTTAAAACAAAGAGACAAACAAACTGTTATGCTGCTCGTATAAAAAGCCCCGGTAATTCCGGGGCTTTAGTGTAATAATACTACAGTAAGCTTACTAGCAGTTGCTACCAGTAGTAATCACCTGCTCGTGCTGAGCACTTCCTTCGATAATATCTTTCCAGTAGGTAACTTTAGCACCGGTGTTGTTATTGTTTGAGTCCTGACAAAGTTCGTATTTGTACTTGCCCTTATCGTTTGGACCTGGGGCAGTGTTGCCTATATTATCCTTCGCATTCTTTGATAGCTTAATCGTATCAAATCCCTTGATTTCGGTATCCGTTGGCCACTTATCCTTTTCAGAATTATATGCAGCTGCTGCGTTAATAATGTTACGCGCATCGGTTGCACGCTCATCATCCCGAGCCTTATTTGTCACACCATTGTACGCCACAATCGAAATAGCAGCCAAGATAGCGATGACCACGATAACGATCAAGAGCTCAACCAATGTGAAACCTTTAGTTTTGTTTGAAGAAATCATTTCTGATTTGCCCCCTATTTTTAGTTAGTTATTATTGTAACTTGATTGTAGCAAAGCGATTATAAAAGCGCAAGTATTTTATGAATAATTCCCTGATTCGACTCACGTTGGCCATAAAAACAGAGGTAGTACCTCAAAGCACTTCCTGCTCGGAACAGGCGTTATCCACACGACCCACCCGAACCCGCTATGGACACGAGGCGCCGGCAGTGCCGTTTACAGGAACATTGATTGACTTGATGAGGCGCTGGCTGGAGTACTGAATGTTTTCACCAGCAACGGTTTTAGTCACCCCGAGGCTGACCTTGAGCGTACCGTCATTAATCTTGCAGACATTGAAATTAAGCACTGTACTGGTGTCGATGATTGTTTCGACTGCCCCGTTCAGCTGCCAGATACGATCACTGGCACTCGGGCATGAGCCATCGTACATCGTCTTGCGCTTGAGTTCCGAGCCGCTCTGGAAATACTCAGTGGTATAGGTCTTTGCATCAGCGATGGCAACCGCTCCCCACGCCACACCGCAATCACTTTTTTGGATCAGACGCCGCGTCGGGCTGTAGGGGTTATCACTGGTGGCGAGACTATGCATGCGTACATATGACGAGGTTGTTCCCTCAAGCGTAGTGCTAAGCCGCACGTCCGCCTCAATCCGATCAAGTGCCGTTAGCACATCACTCTGTAGTTGTGACCTGGCACTAGTGATCATCGATGAGCCAGTAAGGTTGATGATCAAGCCGATGATACCTGCCAGCACCAAGATAATGACTGGCGCAATCGCCAAGATCTCGATCAGCGTAAAGCCCTGGCTGTGCTGCCGCCGGTTAGAATTAGCCCGAAATGTACGTCGCATGCACCACCTCCTGCGCTGGCGTTCCATAAGTAATAATCACTGCGACGCGAATCACTGCGACGCTGTTTGGCACTTTACAATACTCGACTCGGGCACGAACCGGACTCGGTAGTATTGGTGTGGTTGGTGGCGTCACCTGTTCAGTCTTGACCGCACCACTACCGCAAACCTCGGACACCGTTTTGTATAGGCCGCGTTCACGCAGAATGCTGTATCCGATACTAGCGGCCTCCGACGTACGGCGAGCCTCAGTATTGCGCGCCAACACCGCCCCGTACAGCTGGTAGCCGCTCATCAAAAAGATCCCAGCGATAATCAAGGTGATCATCAGTTCGACAACGGTGAAACCGCCCGCATGCTTTAGAGACGTTTGCTGTTGAGTACTTGCCATTTACCCGGCTCCTTTGTTTCTAAATGATAAAAAATCGTATAGCGCCGACAGGCCGTACCTATCTCGTCACACACGCCACCGTAAACCCCAGCAATGTAGACGTACGCACCGTTCGGATAATTAGTAATCTTGGTGTTTTCGTAATCATCCTTCTTGGCAAACAGCTGACCCACGTTAGCGATCGGATTGACACCGAATGTACCGTTAATCGCCGAAATAAGGCGTTCTCGATCCAGTGGGCCGGTCTTGGCGGCACCACCCAGTTCGTCAAACGCCGCTGCAAACTGCGCCGCAGTCATCTTGCCAGCACCGCTGGCGCCAGAAACATACGCCGGATAGCCGCCAGCAGGCTTGATGACGTTACCGGCACTGTCACGAATTTCCCGCGGATAGACGCTCTCGAGGTAGTTCTGCAAGGCTAGCACATCGGCTTCACGCTCCTTATCGCGTGCCGCTGCCTGATAATTACGAAAACTTAATGTCGCGAGCACCAGCAAAATCGCCATGACGGCAATAGCAATGATCAGCTCGACTAGCGTAAACCCCCGTCCCTTCATACCCCCATCATACTCGGAAATATGCATAAGCGCAAGCGTTTTGGCGCTCAAATTTCCAACGGTTCTTGCTGGATCTGGATGTGGAACTTATCGTAGACTGACTGAATGATAGCGTCACGTGCCGCCGCCAGATCGTGGTAGCTGGTCGCCGACTCATTGATCAATACCAGCGCGTTCTTGTCGTGCACCCGCATGCCGTGAAGCAATGCCCCCTTGAGCCCAGCCTGCTCGATCAACCAGCCCGTTGGCACCTTGTGTCGGCCGTCCGGCATATCATAGGATGGGGCATCTGGATACCGTTCACGAAGTTCATTCAGTTGCCATGATTCGATCAGCGCGTTCTTGAAGAATGAGCCAGCATTAGGTCGCTCGGTCGGATCAGGTAACTTATCAAACCGAATCGCCATCACCGCGTCGCGGATCACCTGCGGCGTAAAGGTCGTGATATTCATGTTGGTCAAATACCGCTGCAAGCCGGCATAGAACGGCGGTTTCGGCGCTGCGTGATGGAGCTTGATGGTAATTGAGAGAATGCAGTAGCGACCGCTCGCCTCACCGCGAAAAATACTATGCCGATACGAAAACCCGCACTCTGCCGCGCTCAAGGTTACCACCCGGTCAGTCAGTGAGTCGTACGCCTCTAGCTCAGTGAGCACATCAGCAACTTCCTGGCCATACGCACCGACATTTTGCACCGGCGCAGCGCCGGCTGTACCAGGGATGGCCGACATCGCCTCAATGCCGCTCAGTCCCATGGTAACTGTACGCTTAACCACCTCATCCCATATTTCACCCGCACCAACCTTGATCGTTGCCGTCTGGCCATCATCAGTCAGCACTGCAAACCCCTTGATTCGATTGAGTAGCACCGCCCCCTCAAACCCTTCGTCGCGAGCGATAACATTGCTGCCGCCGCCGAGGACAAAGATCGGGATACCTTGCATCTTGGCACTCTTATATAACTCTCTGACTTCATTCACCGACGTCGCCGATGCCATAAAGCGCGCCTTGCCGCCGAGCCGCATCGTCGTATATTGTTGCAACGGAATCTCTGTTCGTATCTCCATGTGATACATTATATCATTTCTATTTCGGCGCGGTGCGTGGTATAATATCCTCGTGTGCACCCGTAGCTCAGTGGATTAGAGTACTTGGCTTCGAACCAAGGGGTCGCAAGTTCGAATCTTGCCGGGTGTACCATGAATTTCGCGCTTTCCCACCGGACCTTTTCCTATCAGCGCGTTAGTGTGCCCCGTTAGCTCAACTGGATAGAGCGTTGGTTTCCGGTACCAAAGGTTGCAGGTTCGATTCCTGTGCGGGGTACCACTATACTAGACGATACCCTGGTCGATGACGGGGTATTTTTGTTGGAATTCCTCAGTTGTTGGCAATGTCAACTTGCCATCCGTCATGTCTTTGATTTCACCTTGAAAATAATCATACGCCTCGTGTATCGACAGACTGGGGGTGATCATCTGCGGTAATTTATGGATGAAGTCCATTGCCCATATTATTGCTGGTGTATAGACGCCTTGTTCGCCTCCACTAAAACCTATCAGCGTTTCTCCGCTCAGAGACCGCATCAACTCATCATGAAATACTTTCGCTGATTGACACTTAATTTCTTCTTCGGTAACGGTCGTGAGGCGCTCTATTGTGGCATCAAACTCGCGCCGCGATTGTCGTTGCTGTTCTTCCCGCTCTAGTCGGTCGTGTGTCTCTTTCACACCATCGAACAGCTGCAAGAAACAGTCCGCCAAATATTCATCAGTATGACTCTCACGCGCGTCCAATTGACCATCGTTAGTTTTTATGCCCATGCTAGTACGAACTTCCAGTGCGGCTCGCTCACGCTGTATTGCGTCATACTCTTGTTGGCACTCTTGGCACTTCTTGGCAAACATAAGGGCGTCCGAGTTATATCGCGGATCTCTAAATATAAACCGAATAATATTATTGATAGTTATTATCTGTGCATCAAATCTAAAGTTAGGGTCGACTCTGCTCGTCTCCCAAAACCACTGCAGACTAGATACCACCGGTGACGGCTTGCTCGCTCGCGCCTTGTCAATAAGGTCGAGGTTAATGGTAATGTTGTCGGGGCGTTCATGTATTACCCGACTAAGTTGTTCTACCTGCCCCTCAAGCCATTTTCTTTCAGTCAGTCGAAAGCCAATCGACCCAGCCGCACCACCCACAACAGTCCCAGCTGTCGTCAGAAATGGCTCGCCAGAACCTAGCCATGACATACCTCCACCAGCGACAAAGCCGCCAAATCCGAGAGCACCCATATCCCGTAGTGTTAGCCTAGTATGTCGATCTTCCCGAGCTATATCTTCAAGTTGCTCGACGATATTCACGAGCATAGGATCTTGGCATATGGTAACAAAGCCCTGGCTGGAGATGCGGCCGTTATATTCAACCATCTCAGACCCGGGGAGATCAAGAAAACACCCCCCTACAATTACCCCGTCCGCGATAACAAAACAGGAGTCCTGCACCTCTCTTGAAAGCTTCGGGTCAACCAATTCTCCATCCTCTAGCACCTTAATAGGTGTTAGTATCTCCACACCCCCTCGCGGTATGGCACGACGTGTCCGCTTGGTTAGTTGCCCACTTTCATCAATAAAACCACTCTCTACAAGCCCCTCGATTGAGCTGGGCGATCGTTCTCTAACCTCACTTCCGCGCCCGAAAGACTCCATACCGCTCTTAGCCATGTGCCTAGCATACAATATTGCTACCGCATTGGCAACTCTACTATCCGAGTGATATCGGTGGCACGCCCGGGCCCGGGGACACCATACTGCTACCATTAGCCGCCTCGCCGACCACCGCTCGTATCTGCTCCGCCGTGATAATCGTCGTTGATCCCGGCGCGACAGAGCCAGCGAGCAGCTGCTTGGCGACGGTATTCTCGACGGCTCGCTGCACCACGCGGCGCATCGGACGAGCGCCGAGGCGCGGGTCATAGCCAGCATCAACCAATAATTTTTTGCCCGCCTCTTCGACAGCAACTTGGATTTTTTGTGGCGCCAGCGTTCGATTGATACCAGCCAAAATGAGATCAACGACCTGCAGCAGCTCTTCTTTACCCAGGGGACGAAATAGCACAATTTCATCAAAGCGGTTCAAGAATTCCGGACGAAACAGATTGGCATTAATCAGCTCGTTGATAAATGTTTGTTCGAACTGCTCCAGCTGGTAGCCGCGCTCGATGTATTCGCGAATTCTCTCAGCACCAGCATTCGACGTCGCAATGACTAAGCAATCACGAAAACTAATATCGCGGTTCTTCTCGTCACGTAAAATTCCCTCGTCTAGTAACTGCAAAAGCGTCGTGAGCACCTGCGGATGCGCCTTCTCAATTTCGTCGAGCAACACCACCGAAAACGGCCGCTTTTGCACCTGGGCGGTCAGGCTCATCGGATCATTCGCCCCATCAGCGATCAGCCGCGCCACATCCTCGGCCCGGACAAATTCGTTGAGATCCAGCCGGATGAGATTGCCCTCGCCGCCAAAATAGATATCCGCCAACGCCTTGGATAATTCCGTTTTACCGACACCAGTCGGGCCAAGGAACAGAAACGTACCAATCGGCCGATCAGGGTTGCGTACACCAGCCCGTGCTCGCCGGATGGCATCAGAGATGACGCTGACGGCACGCGTTTGATTGATCATCCGTTGATGAATCAGGTCTTCGAGATTCAAGAGCTTCTCTCGTTCATCGTCAGTCGAGGCGGTCGCGATCTTGATGCCCATGGTTTTTTCGACCGCATCATCGACCGACTGAGCTGTCACCAGACCGGACGACGCATAGTGAGCTGCCGCCTCCAGCACCTTGAGCGCCCGACCCGGCATCGCCACGTCTTGGACGTAGCGCTCGCCAACGCGGTAGGCTTCAGCGAGGGCTTGATACATGTAGGTCACTTTATGGCGATGTTCGAGGCTGATCAGCTGATCGCGCATAATTCGCACCGTCTCCTCCGGTGATGATGGCTCGATAACGATAGTATTGAGCGCCGTCGCCAGCTGGGCATTACGCTGAGAAATCTGCAAGTAGCGCTGACTATCCATGGTGAGGATAATTCGCAGCCTACCCGCCTCTAAAATCGGCAGTAGCAAATTACTCAGATCAACTGAACCAACGCCCTCCTCGAAAAACAGCTGAGCATTATCGAGACACAAAATGACGTTCTTTGATAAAAATGCTTCGTTGAGAATCTGCGTCACCAGCGCTTCCAGCTCGCCCCGACCAGCCGCCGCCGAGATCAGCGACGAGGCATCCAGCAGGAAAATCTGCCGATAGAGAAGCGACGACGGCACGGTTTTATGTCCGTCAATGAGCATCTCGGCGAACGCCGCCACGACCGTACTTTTGCCAGCCCCATCAAGCCCGACCAGCGCTGCATTTTGCCGACCATTCGAGCCAAAAATTGTCATCAATTGATCCAGCGCCGCCTGATGAGCGTCCAGCTGCGCGATCATTGTACCGCCCGATACTTGGAGGCTAAGGTTCTGAGCGAACCGGCTTAAAAGCGGCGTATAACCAAATGACCAGTCGCGGGCGATACCGCCAGTGTGGAGCGGCTTTTGCTTGAACTGCTCGATCAACGACTTGAGGCGCTCATACCACATGATACCGCCCAATACATCGCGAAAATCAATTTTTAGATTTGCTAGCAGAGCGTCATGATTCGGAAATTGCTCAACGATCGCCGCCGCCAACACCGCACCTGTTACTTTCGGGCTATTAGTGTCACGCCAAATCTGCAGCGCTGATTGCCATAGGGCCGGCGTATTATTTGGATCATCCGAAGCGATATTCGCTAAAAAGTTCGGCGTGAGACCCAACCGCACTCCGAGGAATTGCCCGGCCCGCGACCGACCAACCGCCAGGGCGATTTCTTTTGGCGACGGCCGCTGGCTCAGGCGGCCCAGCACGTCCGCCGCCATCACATCATCAATCGTCTCCGCCCGTGCGCTCACCGCCATCGTCTTGAGATCGCCCTGCCACCACACACTGAGCATCGCCAATGGCCCCACTAGACCAATCATCAACCAACCAATCGGCCCGTGCTTGATCAATAGCCAAACGCCACCCAGGCCCAATGCAACGGCGACGAGCACTACCAACACATGCCAGACCGTACCAAACCGCGCCGTAAACCGTGCCTTTTGCGCCCGTAAGCTGTGATAGCGAAACTCCGGTCGCACCTCGTTCATGCCAAAACCCTCATCTGCCACAAGACAATTCCTATCACCGGCGTTACGGGTAACAGCGCCCACACCACGATGCTGCCGACCGCCCATACTGCCCGCAGGCTGATAACTACCAGCCCCGCAAACAGCACCAAAAGCCGCACCACCGCACCAACTGCCCGCGAGAACAGCCGGTCGAAAAAGGCCTGCATCTTGACAGCGAGCGGCGCCTGAGCACGAACTTGCCCTGCGGAAATTTGGCGAAATGGATCGAACAGCGTCCGCACCAACAAACCGATTGAGAAAAAATCAGCTGTCCGCAACACACCGAGACCAACTCGCTGCATATGCCGCCGCCAACCTGCGCCATACCACCACTGGAAAATACCCACCAAAAACATAGTTCTATTGTAGCACACTGCTTGGGCGCGGTATAATACGAAATATGTCACGACAGATTCTCAGCACACTCATCGGCAAAACCGTCAAACAAGCTGCTCGCCTACGCGGTGGCGGCTCGGCGCTCCCGGGGCTGGTCATCGAAAAGATCGACCCGGGCTTTATCGCTCGCACCCTGGCGCAAGTACCGCGCGGCGTGGTGGTTATTAGCGGCACCAACGGCAAGACCACTACTACTAAAATCGTCGTTGAACTGCTCGAGGCGGCCGGCCTTAAGGTTTTTACCAATCGCACGGGCAGTAATTTCTCGCGCGGCGTGGCGGCAGCGCTGCTCGGCGAGGTAGATATGCGCGGGCGGCTGGATGCCGACATCGCGGTGCTGGAGCTTGACGAGGCCTGGGCGGTCAAGTTTGTACAGCTAGTACCGCCGCGCTACAGCCTGCTACTCAACGTCATGCGCGATCAGCTGGATCGGTTTGGCGAGATCGACACGGCGGCTGGTTTCTTGGCAAAAATCGCCCAGGCAACCACTGATACCGTGGTGCTCAATCGCGACGACCCACGCATCTATCGCCTGCACCAAAAAACGGCGGCAGACGTAACGTTTTTTGGCACAACCGACCAGCTGCTCAAGCTGATGCCAACTGACGATGCACTCAAGACTGGCCAGGCTCAGGCAAATCACCTAGCCCCAGCCGACGTGCTGCTCGCTGACATCGATAAGCAAACGGCGACCTTTCAGATTGACAATGCCAAGCACGCGGTGCGAATGCGGCTGAATGGTGTGTATAATCTATTGAACGCAGCAGCGGCGCTGAGTTTGGTCCGGCAAATTATGGGAGAGAAAGCCGAGCTAACGACGTTACTAGGCGCCCTGTCAGACGTAGCGCCAGCATTCGGTCGAGGCGAGACCATCGTGATTGACGGCACGCCGATTGAGCTAATTCTCGTGAAAAACCCGAGCGGCTTTCGACTCAGCCTGCTGTCATTTGCCGACGGAACAGCGGATACGATGATTGCTATCAACGATAATTATGCTGACGGACGCGACGTTAGTTGGCTGTGGGACGTGGATGTTTCACGCCTCGAGCAGGTGGCGGTGGTCAGCGGTGTGCGCGCTCATGATATGGCGCTGCGGCTGGAGTATGACGACATTACGCCAGAAATTATCGAGCCGGATTTGGCGGCGGCGCTGGAAAAATTGCTAGCCCATCATCCACGCCAGCCAAAGCACATTTACTGTACCTACACGGCGATGATGCGACTGCGCAAATTATTATCAATCAAAACCGATGTGGAGGCCATCCGATGACGATCACGATTATTCAATTGTATCCGCGCGATATGAATCTCTATGGCGACTGGGGCAATACGCTGGCGCTGAAAAAGCGGCTGGAATGGCGCGGCTTTACGGTGCGCATTATTGATCATAATCCGGGCGATACGACTGACTTTGCGGCGGGAGATATATTCATCGGCGGTGGTGGTCAGGACGCTGGGCAAGAAATTATCCAGGACGATTTGCTAGCGCGGGCGGACGAGCTGCGGCAACTAGCCGAGAGTGGCGTGCCGATGTTGATGGTCTGTGGCATGTATCAATTGTTTGGCCGAGCGTTCACCACACACGATGGGCGCGTGATTCGCGGTGCGGGGATTTTACCGCTAGAGACATACGCCAAGGCAGAACGACTGATCGGCAATATCACGCTCGAGAGCGAGGAGTTTGGGCAGATCGTTGGCTATGAAAACCATAGCGGCCAGACGCTGCTTGATGAAGGAGGGTTGCCGCTGGGGCGCGTGGTGCGGGGCGCTGGTAATGACGAGACTGGCCAAATCGAGGGCGCGAGGCTGCACAATATCGTGGCGACGTACCTGCACGGGCCGATCTTGCCAAAGAATCCACGACTCGCTGATTTTTTGATCACCGCGGCACTCACGCGAAAAGGCTATACAGATAAACTCAGCGCACTGCCCATCGACCGCACCGCAGAACATGCCCAGCGGGTGGCGATGGAGCGAGGGCGATAAGCTCAGTGCGGTCTAGCGGTCGCTAATGGAGACGATGAGGTTAAAATGATCAACCTCAAAACCTTTAGGATCATCAATGAGTGCCATAACAGCTTCTCCTTCAAAAAAGCTGTGGGGAGGCTTGGTCATTACGCCTATAAGATCTGACCAACACATGCTTCCACCGTTAGTCTGTAATATTTCTCGAACAGTCGCTTGGCGCTCTCTATGCTCACATACAGTTATTTTCTGACCCCCAACTGCAGCCCTGCTTAAGGCTTCCCCTGCCGCCTCACGGCTCAGCCGCTGACCTTGCTCTTCTTCAGAAATGCCCAATTCAGTGAGTTCAGCGCGTGATTCATCCGTCGGGACAGGCCACTCAAAATTGGGGTTTTTAGAAATCTGCTCACGACCTCCATTCATTCTTACACTCCTTCCATTATAGTCACTATTTGATTATATCAGAGGCTGGTTAATAGCGTAAAATTACAGGAACGGGCGTGTATCATAGCCACGACAGACTGAAAACACCCCCGGAGCGGAACTCCGAGGGCGCGTGTTCGAACAAGATGAGTGTTGTGGTCGGGGTGAAAGGACTCGAACCTTCGACCTCACGGTCCCAAACCGCGCGCGCTAGCCAACTGCGCCACACCCCGAGAAGCTAATCTCGATACTCACTCCGCTTCATTCTATCACATATTACACATTAAATACAGCAATAATTAGCGATTTCAGTTAATATATAACTGTACTCTCTCATAATTATGCCCAATACTAATCACACTACCCTCACTACTCACCGCCGACAAATGATATATCTCTATGCCATTGTCTGCGTATATCTCATGTTGCCCATCCTCATTTGTATCGGCGTTATCCCCTGGAGTATGAAGTTCGCGGCACTCGTCGTCGGTGTAGTAGCGATGTACATAGTGATGCGAATTCTCGGCTATACGCATAGTGACATCGGTATCACACAGCAACGTACCATCTATTCACTCAGAACCGTGCTACCGATAACCATAGCCCTCATTATCGCAGCCGGGCTGTTTCTACTCCTCGAAAAGCCTCGATTCTCACCAACCGAAGGAATAGGGTTTTATGTATTTTATGTTCTCATCTCGTGCCCGGCGCAAGAACTGTTATTTCGCGGCATCCTCAGCCGTATGCTGCAAGAACTACGGCTACACCGGGTGTTGGAGCTTGGCGTAGCAGCCGCCCTTTTCGGTTACGTACATATCATCTACGGCGACATACTCACTGTTGTTATCATGGGCATCGTTGGCCTTTTCTGGTACCGAGCGTACCAGCGCTCATCAAACCTCATCGGCGTAACGATAAGCCACGTGGTACTTGGTGTGATGACGATTGCTTTGGGGATTATTGATTAACATTGACAAGTTACCCCCCATTTTGTTTAATAGTAAACAAGATGAGAGGGATGGAACAAGCCCAGGAACCAGAGAGATCACCGTTGAACTGCGAGGCACAGCAAAATCAAGCACTAAGACTAGTACGTTGGGCGGCACGAGCAATGGGTAGCCTGCTTGGGCGCAGGAAGGAAAAGCGCAGGCAGATGTCCGAGCTTTCCCCTGAGGCGGTGAAATGTGCCCTACTCGGGAGGGTTAAAAATCCAGCTAATAATACGGTTGGGCAAGATTCAAATTCGCCAGAAGAGGATATTCAATACCCGTATATCAATCTCGATGACTCGCTCTATCGGTACCCTTTCCCGGCGGAATTGCTTCCAGGGCTAAAGCAATCGGAAACAACTCGCAAAGAGATGGAAGAACGGAGAGATGCTTGGAATGATTTGTATTTTCATTTAATCGAGCAGCTTGGAGCCATCAAAGCGATGACTTTGGCATACGAGGAGCGCACTACCAAGAGAATGTCAAAAAGTGAGTATGATCTACTAGAAGAAAAGTATCAAGATTTGCTAAAAGTCTGCACCTTCGTCCTCGAAGAGCGAGATCGCGTCGACGAACTCATCCACACAGACCGATACGTCCCTCATGCACGTTGGAGCGCAGACACTATTTTTGCTTGAACAAACCAAGCTCCAAAGCCCGACCAATGGCAACCTTATATCCCTCGGGCATGTTGAGGCCATTGACCCTATCCGGAGAAACAAGCGCCAACTCTTTATGTTCATGACTAAAGTGCGGCGTTGCGCTCTCGACCGCTTTCGCAAAATATGTGACCACAAAAACGTGATGATACGGAAAATTGTATACACCCAATTGTGAACATTCATCCCAACTGATATATCAATGTTCAATTCTTCATGAACTTCACGTTGTACGCACACTGTTGGACTTTCCCCAAGATCTAATTTTCCTCCCGGCAGCTCCCATTCGTTACGCTCATTTCGCAAGAGCGGAATCTGACCGTTAAGGGAGATGACAGCCTTAACAGAAACTGGCAAACGCCCCGCTTAACCAAATAAGGCCGGGCGAGTGACTTAACTTCAATCGTTTCCTTTTGCTCTATCATACGCACATTGTACGGTATAGTGTCTCTATTCACAAGAATTAGCTTAACAAATAATTGATGTATTCACATACTTTTTGTGGCTTATTGTTGAATAAACACTAACTATGTTACACTCTATGTACAGCCCCAGGCTGCCTGCAGAAATAATAAAGGAGTTATATATGCGAGCCAAGCAACAAGAGATTATCGCCGCCCTCGGTGTCGAACCCACCATCCAACCAATTAAAGAGATTGAGAAGCGTAGTAAATTCCTAGCTGACTATCTGGGGCAAACTGGTCTTAAGGGTTTTGTGTTGGGGGTTTCTGGCGGTCAGGACTCACTGCTCGCAGGAATTTTAGCACAGCGCGCCATCAAGCTGAGACGCCAAAGCGGCCAAGACTGCTGCCTCCACACTATGCTGCTGCCCTACGGTGATCAATATGACCGCGTGGATGCTGAGCTAGCTGTTGAGACTATTAAGTCTTATGGCGAATCGAGCGTCATAGAACATGACATTGATATACAACCTAGCGTCGACGCACTTGTTGCAGACCTATGCACCGATGGTCAAGTAATTAGTGATTTCGACAAAGGCAACATCAAGGCTCGTACCCGTATGATGGCACAATATGCTATTGCTGGTGCCTGCGGGTTATTGGTAGTTGGCACTGATCATGCCGCCGAATCAGTCACGGGATTTTTCACCAAGTTTGGCGATGGCGCTGCCGACATCATGCCCCTATCTGGCCTAACTAAACGTCAAGGCTGGGCCATGCTGAATGCATTACACGTTCCCGAACACCTCCTTCACAAAGTGCCGACTGCTGATTTATTAGATGATCGCCCGGCCCAACCTGATGAAGTAGAACTGGGCCTAAGATATGATGATATTGATGATTATCTCGAGGGCAAAGAAGTTGACCCCAAGATTGCTGAGAAGATAGAAGAACGCTACGACAAGACTCAACACAAACGAAACCTACCGGTAGCATATAGGAGTAGGCAGTAAATCTACCTTGGCAAACTAGCTACTTCAGGGTAAGATATATTGTATGAAATACACGAAACCATACGTTCCACCTACACTAACCGTCGACGCAGTGATATTTCAAATTAGCAGCGGTGTATTAGAAGTCCTGCTCCTAAAGCGCCCCAGTGAGCCGTTCAAGGGTGAATGGGCGCTACCCGGCGGATACAACGCCAAAGGTGAGACGACGATAGCCGCGCTGAGACGTATTGTTACCCAAAAAACAGGCGTGGATGTCGAGAGTGACTTGAGCTACATTGAGCAACTCTACACCTTTGACACAGTTGACCGTGACCCACGAGGACATGCTGTATCAGTGACGTACCTCGGGTGTGGACGCGCTATCACGCTAGATGAGACGAAATCACACGCGACATTTTTTGATGTACACAATCTACCGCCGCTGGCTTATGATCACGCCAGTATTATTGAATACGCTAGAGAGCGGCTGATCGCCAAGCTAACATATACGAATGCTGTGTCGGCATTTCTGAAGCGGCGTTTTACCCTGACCCAACTGCAGAACGCCTATGAAATTATCTTTGATCGTGAATTTGACAAGCGTAATTTTCGCAAAAAATTCCTCAGCCTCAACCTCATTCATGAAACCAACGAGCTGTGGCGTGACGGCGCACACCGTCCAGCAAAACTATACGAATTTAATTCCCAGAATCTCGAGACGTTATCGCGGAGCTTTGATTAGCTAATATCACCAAGCCGGGGGCGGGATAGGGTATCAATTTTTTATATTATTTTACCAATTAGTGTTGACTACACAATAACTAGTTGCTAGACTATATAGTAAGTGTAATTTATACATTAAGTAAGGAGGTAATCTATGGAAACAGTAAAATCAACTCGAAATGTACTTGTTGCCGTTGATGTGCAGCATGATTTCATCGACGGCAGCCTGGCAGTTACCAAGGGTGAGCAGGTCGTTGCCCCGCTCAATACCATCGCCGAGACGGTGCGGCACCATGATGGACAAGTGGTTTTTACTCGCGACTGGCACCCCGCTAAAACACCACATTTTACCAACTTTGGCGGCCAGTGGCCAGTTCATTGTGTCGCTGGCACAACTGGCGCTAGCTTTCATGATAAGCTTGACGTGCAGCCCAATGATATTATTATCAATAAAGGCATGGGTCAAACTGACGGGTATTCTGGTTGGGAGGGTCAAAGTGACACAGGCGAGACGCTAGAGACTATCATCACACCACGAACACCTCACGAGAAGGTTAAAGTATTTCTCGGCGGACTCGCAACTGACTTTTGCGTCAAAGCGACTGCTCTGAATATTGCCAACCACTTCCGAGACGATGCGCGAGTTTCCATCCATCTACTGCGAGAGGCTATCCGTGCCGTCGGACTCACACCAACTGACGAAGAAGAGGCCTTAGCCGCCATGAAAGAGGCCCGCGTCCTGGCGGTTTCAACCGACGAAGCTAAGATGATAATCAAAAGGAGTGTTCAATGAACCGTGAACCTAAATTATCACAGGGACTAGATTATTATAAAGCGACCATGGGGCAGCTGGAGTATGACAAGCATCCTGACGCCGAGGTCACCTTCACCTTGAAGAATCGCGCCTCTACCCTGCTATCAGAATTTGTAAGCGCAGAAGAATTACGCGACCGGCTCAGTAACGTAGCAAACGGTTGGCAACCTGATGAGATCGCCTATCTCGCCAGCCTACAAAATCAAGACGGCACAGCACAATTCACGCCAGAATACCTTGACTTTTTACATGACAATCCCCTACCGCCTGTTGACATTGGTTATGATGAGCGCGGTGATTTAGCGGTTAGTACTACAGGCAAATGGCCACTGGTTACATTTTGGGAAACAGTGGTCATGAGCGAGCTGAACGAATTATATTTCCAGAATAAACTTGCCCATGAAGGTAGTTCGCTAAAAGAACTATATGCCGAAGGAGATCGGCGCTTAAGCGAGAAAATTGATATGTTAAAAAATCGCCCAGACATCAAGTTCTCGGACTTCGGCACGCGACGACGGTTTAGCTACGACTGGCAAAAGCATGTCATTGAGCGCGTCGCACGTGAACTGCCTGATAATTTCGTTGGCACTTCAAATATTTATTTGGCACATGAGCTTGGCTTGCAGCCAATTGGTACATTCGCACATGAATTACCGATGGTTTACGCAGCACTAGCCGACAAGGCCGGCGACAATCCGTTAGATGGCCACTATCAGGTACTCCAAGACTGGCGGCAGCTGTATGGCGAAGGTTTATCAACCGCCCTAACCGACACATTTACGACAGAGTTCTTTTTCGCTGACTTCACACCGGAGCAAATGACTTCATGGCAGGCTCTGCGTCATGACTCTGGCGACCCGATGCAGTTTGGTGATACGGTGATTGCATTTTATGAACAACATGGTATTGATCCGCACGAAAAGACGATCGTCTTTAGCGATGGACTGGATATCGAGACAATTATCAAACTGGCTGATTATTTCAAGGATCGTATCAAGGTGACATTTGGCTGGGGCACAACACTGACAAATGACCTCGGGGTTAAGGCGAATAATTTCGTCATGAAAGCCACGGCGGTTGATGGTGTGCCGACAGTTAAACTGAGCGACGTTGAGGGCAAGCACACGGGCCCAGACGATAAAATTGAAGAATATAAAACGTACGTAAAAACAGCGATCGGACATCAGGCGTTACGCCAATCGGTTGCCGCATGAGTAACGCAATCAGCTACGCGTTCACCGCCTCAATCTCCACCGACAATACGTCTTTATTCGTCGGTAGATCAGACGTCGGCCCAAAGGTGTATACCAATAGCTGGCCAAACGGCATTTCCACATGGGCCATGTCTGCTTCTGGCACGTGGTCGAGATGTTTCATCAGCGCGCGGATAGAATTACCATGCGCCACCAATAGAATGTTCTCACCTGCCTGTAGTTTCGGTAAAATCTCTCGCTCAAAGTATGGTACGACCCGCGCATAAACATCTTTGAGCGTTTCACCGCCTGGCACTGGATAATCCCAACCGCGCCGGATACCATTGAACGCCTCCTCGCCGATCTCAGCCTTGACTTCCCACTTATTTTTACCGGTCAGATCACCATAATCACGCTCGTTCAGCTCGGCCGTCTGTGTCGTCGGTAAACTGCCCTTGCCGCGCCCCTCAAGCAATGCTTTCAGCGTTTGGTGCGTCCGCTTAAGCGCCGACGTATACGCCTCGTCGAGCTTGATATCCTTCAGTAGTGCGCCCAACCGCACCGTATCAGCTCGCCCCTTTTCCGTAAGTTCCACGTCAGTCCAGCCCGTCCACTTGCCGAGCAGATTCCATTCACTTTCACCGTGTCGACTAATCACTAATATTCCCATCTTCCTCCTCCGTTTATTTTTCCTTCGAGCCAAATCCCACGAATTGCGTAACCGCCTCTTGACGTTTGTCATCGCTGTCGATGATTTGCGTCTCGACATAGCCGCCTGGCCGATGATGAGCCCAATGTGGTATTGACCACGCGAATCCTTCATTGCTTGCCAGCACTGCGTCGCGGCTCAGGAACTGATAGGCATCAATTTCTGATTGCTGCAAGACAATTCGTTCCAGTCGCGCATCATCCAGAACCACCCGAAAGATATATTGATGCGCCAGTCCTTTGTCGCTGGAGCGTGAGGCTACCGCAAAAAATGAAACCTCATCCTCGGTAACGACCAGCCCGACCTCTTCCTGGGTTTCGCGAAGTGCTGCCTGTAGCGGCGTTTCGCCAGCGTCAACCATACCACCAGGCAGACTCCAATGCGTCTTGTAATACGCCTTGACTGTGAGCAGCTCGCCCGCTGAATTTTCGATCAGTAGTGCGGCGCTGGCGATCCGAGTGTCCTGCGCCTTCTGCCATTCCTCATACGGTAACCAACCACTTTTTATCATTTTGCGTACTCGATCGCCCGTGTTTCGCGGATAACGTTAACCTTGATGGTGCCTGGGTACTGCATGGTCGATTCAATCTTGGTGGCGATATCGCGCGACAGTTTGAATGCGCTTAGATCATCAATGTCCTCTGACCGGACAATCACCCGCACTTCACGCCCAGCCGATATCGCATAGGCCTTATCAACGCCGGCAAAGCTGGTTGCTACATTTTCTAGATCGCGCATCCGCTCAGCAAAGTTCTCAGCCGAAATATTGCGCGCTCCTGGCCGAGCAGCGCTGGCAGCGTCGCACACTCGCACGATCAGTGCCTCTGGTGTCGTCGCCTCGATATCATCGTGATGCGCTTCGATAGCATGAACAATCCGCTCGTCCATGCCGTATTTGCGCGCTAGCTCGGCACCGATGTGGTGATGCTTACCCTCGATCTTATGCGTTACCGCCTTGCCAACGTCATGTAGCAATGTCGCAATTTTCGTGATGCGCACATCAGCCCCAACCTCCTCAGCGATCATTCCAGCCATCTGAGCCATCTCGGTCGAATGCTTCAATACGTTCTGCCCGTAACTCGTTCGGAATTTCAGCTCACCTAGCAGTCGCTGCATTTCCTTCGGGACGCCGACAACGCCAGTTTCGCGCATGGCGTCCTCGCCGGCCTGCTTGACTTCTTTATCGATCTGCTTTTTTGCCTTGGCGACGACTTCTTCGATGCGCGCTGGATGGATACGGCCATCTTTCATCAGCATCTCGAGGCTCAAGCGAGCCACCTGCCGGCGAATTGGATCAAAGCTTGAGAGCACAATCATACCTGGCGTGTCATCCACCAAAATATCGACACCAGTCTCGCGCTGCAGTGCCTGAATGTTGCGGCCTTCCTTACCGATAATCCGACCTTTCATCTCATCATCAGTCAGCTTGACGGCCGTAACTGTTCGCTCAGCCGTTACCTCGCTGCTCATCCGCTCCATCGCCGTGAGCAAGATCATCTGCGCCCGCTCTTCGGCATCATCCATAGCCTCGTGTTGTAATTTCGACACCAAGCCAACTAGGTCGTTCTTGATATCGCGCTCGGTCATTTGCATGAGCTTGTCGGCAGCATCCTTTTTCTTTAGGCCGGCAATCTTCTCGAGCTTCTCCTGCTGGCGCGTGCGAATAGTGCGAATCTCTTCCTTGAGATTGTCAACCTCATCTTCGTGCGTGCGCAGCTTCTCCGCCCGCTTATCTAGTTCGTCCAATTTCCGATCCAGCGTCTGCTCGCGATCCGCCAACCGATTCTCAGTCTTTTGCCACTCGCGGCGGCGCTCATTTTCGATTTTTAAGGCTTCGTCCTTAGCTTTCAGGACAATGTCGCTGGCCTTACTCTTTGCCTCGGCAATGTCACGCTCAATTTGCGACTTGCCATTAGCTTGCCTTGTTCGCTGATAGGCGTAAAAACCGCCCACGCCAAGTGCCGCGCCAACCAGGCCGCCAATAACTATTCCTACCATATGATTTCCTTTCTTTTCTGACCAATCGCCCCGGGTATACACCCCGAGAAATGTATCAACGACTGACCATATTCAACTGATGCAATAAAACGGCCCAAGCCACTAATCTAAAGCCGCCTTACTTTTATTGTACGATATTGCGGATGAAAATACCACTATTTGCGCGGTGCCGTGATGTGAGCTTCGCCGCCATATTCGGGGAGAATAATCGTGTCGTTTTCGCCGCGCTTCAGCCGCTCCAAGCAGTCATCTCGCCAGTGATCACCACTACTGCCAACGATCGGAACACCGAGTCCCTCCGCCAGCGTGTTTGCCACCGCACAACCAATCCTCAGTCCCGTAAAGCTGCCCGGCCCACGCATGATACCGATACCACTGATGTGGTGAATGCCGCCGACCTGCTCGTCCAAAAATCGTAGCAACCCTCGGGCTAAACCACGACCCGCTTCCCAAGTCACCTCTCGCCGGGTATCGCCCTGAACAATCGTTAAACGGCACGTCATCGTTGATGTATCAAGCAGAATAATCACGCCAACTCCTCGTCCGCCGCGCTGATTGCCGCGAGGAGCGTCTGGCTCGTTGGCCCGCCAGCACTCAGTATGACACGCCGCGATTGCTCGTTAATTGCTAGAATCCTCGCCGTCAGTCGATCGGCCGGCAGCACCTGCTCGACGGCACCAGCCCACTCAACCACTGTCACGGTCTGCGGTTGCATGGTTACCTCGCGAATTTCCTCTGCCATGATGCCCGCCTCGCCCAATCGATAAAAATCATAATGGGCCAGCGTCAAGCCGCCCGGCGACTGGTACACACGGGAAATAGTAAACGTCGGGCTCTGCACCGGTTCAGTAATGTCGAGCCCCTTGGCAACACCTTTCGTTAGCGTCGTCTTGCCAGCGCCGATGTCCCCGATTAACTCAATAACTTCCCCACCCTTGAGGCTGCGCCCAATCACCTGACCCAGCCGCTGCATCGCTGCGGTGCTGGTAATAATTTGGTTCATTTGCTGTCACTGCCGTCAGCTTCGGCCGCAGGGTGCGCCTTTCGGAATGGATTTTCGAACGTTGCTTGTGGCTGCACGACTGGCTCCTTGTGGCGGATCTCTGGCGTCTTGACAACGATATGTTCGTCAGTCACACGAACGATCTGCGAACGATGAATCAGCAGTTCAGTATCGCCAAAACTCTTGAGTAGCGGTCGCCGTACCCGAAGCTGTTGAATAACAAAATTACCAGCCTCTAGCGTATAGCCAATGACCTTACCGACCTTACGTTTTTTCCCGTCAATAACGTGCTTGCCGACTAGTGCGAACTGAAATTCATACACTTCCTTGATCTTCAGGACGTCGCTCGGCATAATCAGCTCGTCCGCCGAATCAATGATCAGACCCAGCGGCCCAATTTCCCGCACATCGGCGATCCGTAGTAAGCTCGGTGACTGATCAAGCGTCGGCCCCTCCAGCTCATACGCCACGATCGATAAACTACGCGGGTCGATCACCGCCCGCGATGTCCGTGCCAGTTCCGAGCCAGTCTGCAGGCTCATCACCGGTGCGTTATCAAATCGTTCAGCAGAAATTAGCATACTTCTCACATTATAGCGATATCCACGCTATTCGGCAAACAGATTCGTCCGCCCCGCCGGCAGACTAAAATTGGCGTTGGCGGTATCGCGCGTGCGGAAACTGTTGATCTGGTCAATTGTCTTCTGGTCAAATCGCGTCGTCTGTTGTTGGATGGTATCTTCTTTTGGATTTGACGAGGCGAGTAGGCTATAGAGCAGGAAAATTGCCACCGATACGCCAACCACCACTGTCAACGTATAGAGAATAACGTGGTAGCGATGGAAAAACCGCGATACTAGCGTACCGATTTGTGAAATATCAGGTGAGTTTTTCATCGAACATATACCTCCACTTCCAAGGTTTGTGTATTCACTTGACCTGTCCCCTCGGTCTTGGACATGCTGACACTAGCGATCTGCATCCGTGTCAAGTTCTGCTCAATCAAATGCATAAACCGAAGCAGCGCCATATAATCTGTTTTTTCGTTGAGGCGGACCGACACTTTCATGCTTTTTGGCCCAACAGCGCTGTTTGAACCGGAGCTATTATTCGTACCCGAGGTTCCTGATGAACCCGAGTTTGACTTGGCTCCAGCCGAGCCTGATGTGAAGGTGAACCCAGCGATGCCAACACCAGATTTATTGGCGTAGGCCGTGAGGTCATTGATAATTTGGTTCTGATACTGATACTGCTGCGTTTCTGCCACTAGCTGCTGCGCCTTGGCAACACTATCCTTATATTTCTCCATCTCTTTTTCCAGCCGCGCTAGATTCTGCACTTTAGCATCAACCGCTTTTGCCTCAGTCTGAATTTTAGAAACTTCCTCGGCAGTACCTTGCAGCATGGTGTAGCCAAAATAGACGACCCCTCCCATGCCGACCAAGATCAGTACCAGCGATAGCGCAAAGACGATCCGCATGGTCACCGCCGGTGTCATTTTTTCTCGTTTTCTCTCACTCATTGCTTCGCAACCTCCGGCACCATCGTCACATTAATTGTAATATTAATCGGGTAACCGTCCTTGTTTTCTTTTTCGGCCACCGCCGAGGCGAGATTAACATCCTTAAAGAGGCTTGACTGCTGAAAACTGTCCTTGAGCCGCAGCGCATCGCCATACGTTTTACCGCGTGCGTTGATAGTCATCGGCGTGCCGAGCTTCTTGCTATCTAGCGTCAACGTTTGTAAAATTGTTCCTGACGGCATCGCCTGAGCGATCTTGAGTGCTACCTTTGAATACCGCACATCTTTATCGAGAATCGCCTTGGCAATCTTGAGGTTCGCGCTGAACGATTCATAATCCTGCTGAACTTTTTGATATTGCAGCGCTCGACGATTACCCGTCTCAATCGTCTGTCGAGCAGTTGTCCGAGTGTGCGCCATAATAAAGTAGATACCCGCTGTCGCCACGATGAGTAAGAAGCCAAGAATCAACGACACCACGCAGTAGCGCCACAATATTACATTTGACCGGCCAGCGACAATCTCGCGTTTAACTTTCGGCGGTAACAGATTAATCATGCCAAATCTCCTCCGCTCGCACCAGCGACAAACCAGCTGCCGTCATGAACCGCGGTCGTAGCTGTTTGGCCGGCGGTGCTAAATTATTAAAGTTCAGCGACTGCCACGGACTGGCCACTCGTGCTGGTAAGGTCAGCTCGCCCGTAAAGTACTCACCAAGCCCCGGCACGCTACTGCCGCTACCAACGATTAGCACCTGTTCAAGGCGCGATTCATCCGGGAAGCGATCGGTGTAGTAGCGAATAACTTTCTGGATTTCACCGATGATCCGCTGCAGGCTCGGCTTTAGTGCCTCGGTAATTTTTTCTTGGCGCGGACCAGTGTTGAGGCCATTAAGCACCTTGAATTGGTGCGCCGTCTCAAGTGGTACGTTCAATTTTTTCGCGATGTCAAGCGTCAATGTATTGCCACCAATGTTTAGACCACCGGTCACGCGAATTGCCGCATCAAGAATAGCGATATCGGTCGTCGCCGGGCCGATGTCAACGATGACTGTCGGCAGCGACCCCTCTTTGGTGCGCTCAAGCAGTCGCGCCACCGCATTGATGCTCGGCTCAATCATCGCCACTTCAATGCCACACGATTCAACAATTGCTAGCTGCTCGTCAACGATCTTTTGCGGCACCGCGCACATCAAGACTGATAAATTTTCTTTGCCGCGCTTGATAATCTGATGATCGACGTAGAGCGAATCAAGCGGCATCGGCACGTACTGCTCGACCTCGAGATTCACCGCCTCTTCAATCTTATTCTCCTGCTTGATCGGCAGCGCAAAGGTGCGCGCATACGTCTTGGTCGTCGGCAATCCCAGCACCACGCGGTTACTGCCGAGCCGCCCGACAATATTCTTTTCAAACATTTGATTAATCTTGCCGCAGAGATACTCTGCCCGGTCATCGCTCTCGTCCTTCGCCGGATCCAGCTCAATTGCGCCGTATCCGTGCACCGTCATCCGCGCCATATCGACTGACATTACCCGAACGCCGGCCTTGTTAATATCAAGCCCGATGATCGGCTTTGACTTGTAGAAAATATTTGCCACTATCGTTTGCCCACATCTCTTCTTTTTGTTAAGTATAGCATAAGCATTTTGAAAAACCAACTATCCCTTAATTTGATTTGCTAATCCAGTAATCGGCATCATCACCGCCGCCGCGATCAAGCCGACCATACCGCCCATAAAGACGATCATCACCGGCTCAATCGTCGAGCTCAAACCGCTAATCGCCGCATCGACTTCTTCCTCATAAAAATCCGCCACCTTGACCAGCACCTTATCCGTCTGGCCCGTCTCTTCACCGACCGCCAGCATCTGGCCAACGATTGGTGGATAGAGATCTTCGCGCTCATTGATAATCCGCGACAAAACCTCGCCATTCTTAATGCGCTTGGCGGCGTCAAGCAATGAATCTTGATACACCGTGTTACCGACTGCCCGGGCCGTCACTTCCAGCGCCTCGAGTACCGACACACCCGCACCAATCAGCGCCGAAAAGGTACGCGTAAACCGCGCCACCGCCACCTTGCGAATAATCTTGCTGATGATCGGCGCTTTCAGGACGAAATGATGGAACTTGACTTTACCTTTTGGCGACTTGATGTAGCGAAGAAGGACGTACACACCGCCAAATAATAACGGGAAAATAATATACCAAAAACTTACCATAAACTGGCTGATACTCATCAGTATCTGCGTCAGCGCCGGCAGCTCTGCGTCCTCGCCCGCCAGATCCTTAATCGTCTTGCCAATCATTGGCAAGACAAAAATCATCAAACCAAAGAACGCCCCGATGGTGATGACGATCAGCACCATTGGATAGGTCATAGCACTCTTGATCTTCTTTTTCATTGACGAATTCTTTTCCTGTTGCAGAGCCAAGCGCTTCAAGATATCGTCCAAAATACCACCCGTTTCACCAGCACGCACCATGTTCACATACACATCACTGAAGGCCTCGGGGTGCTTACTCAGCGCATCAGCAAACGAGGCACCGCCCTCGATCTCCTTAGATACTGCGTTCAAAATCTCGCGAAAATGTGGACTCTCGGCGTGCTGCGCCATTGAGTTGAGCGACCTGAGAATCGGCACACCGGCAGACACCATGGTGCTAAGCTGCCTGGTAAAACCAACCAACTCCTCGGTCGGCACTGACTTCTTGCCACCCCCAAAGCGAAAACCTTTCTTCTCGTCACCAGCCTCCTTGAGGTCGACCAACCTCATACCCTGAGCTTGAATGAGCTGGATAGCACTGGCGCGACTGCTGGCTTCTAGCTCGCCGTTGATCGGCTGATTGTTATTTTTAGTTGCGATATATTTAAATTTTGTCATTTATTGCTCCCTTGTTGCTCTCAAAACTTCCTCTAGCGTTGTCACGCCACGCAGCGACTTGACAAAACCGTCCGTCTGCATTGTCACCATTCCTTCAGTAATCGCCTGCTGCTGAATCTCATTACTGGTGGCATTGGCGGTGATCATCTTTTGGATCGGAATCGAAATACCGAGAACCTCGTAGATACCGACGCGCCCCTTGAAGCCATTATGGCCGCACTCGTCACAGCCCTCGGGATTTGGTCGCCATAAATATTGAATCGTCACGTCAGTCGAGCCGAGCGGTGTATTGCCGCCAATCTTGTCAGCTGCCGCCTGCTGCTCCAGCGCATGCAGTCGCTGCATCGAGCCCTGCTTGAGATTAAACATCTGAACGATGTAGGCCAGCTCTCCGGTGTCCGGCACATATTGCTGACGACAATGCATACACAATCGCCGCACCAAGCGCTGGCCGATCACCGCCTTGACCGTCGAAGCGATCAGGAACGGCTCAATTCCCATATCCAATAGACGCGGCAGACAGGTCGCTGCGTTGTTGGTGTGGAGGGTTGAAAACACCAAGTGCCCGGTCAGCGCTGCCTGCACGCCCAGGTTGGCGGTCTCGCCGTCGCGAATCTCTCCAACCATGATGATGTTCGGGTCTTGACGGAGCAGTGCGCGCAGTCCTGAAGCGAAGGTCATGCCGGCTTTCGAGTTAGTCTGGGTTTGGTTGACCCCGGGGATCTTGTATTCAACCGGATCTTCAATGGTTGAGATATTCACATCTGGCGTATTAAGCTCTGATAGCACACTAAACAAGCTAGTCGACTTTCCCGAACCAGTTGGCCCGGTCACCAAGATCATACCATTTGGTTGCGCCATGGCGTCTTTAAGTGTACTCAGCGACAACCCCCAGTAGCCGAGACTATCGAGGGCAACCGCCTGATTGGACTCGTCCAAAATACGCATAACGATTTTCTCGCCATCAGCGATCGGCAGCGTCGACACACGCAGCGCGTATTGCTTACCCGAGACCTTGATCTTGAAGCGACCATCTTGCGGCACGCGGCGTTCGTCAATTTTTAGGTTTGACAAGATCTTGATACGACTAACCAGCGCACCTTGGACATTGCGCGGCAACTTATTTACTTCCTTGAGTACACCATCAATTCGGTAACGAACCTGGACGAAATCCTCACGCGGCTCAATGTGGATATCCGAAGCGCCCGACTTAATAGCATACTCGAGCAGCAAGTTAACCGTCTGGGCGATCGGCGAATTTTCAGAGATCTCCTCCTCAGAGACGTTTTGTGAGTCTGACTCAGCACCGCTCTGGATTGACACCACCTCATCCAGCTCATCGGTAATATTACCGCGATAATTCTCCAGGCAGTCAAGAATGTTATTTTTTGTCGCCAGGAACACCTTGATGTTGTAGCCAATCTCTTTCTGGATGAAGTTCAGCGCCTGCACATCGTCGGGATCTTCCATCGCCAGACTCAAGACGCCGTTATCATCAGCTGCAAACAATACGACATTGTACTGACGGGCGATATGCTCGGGGATCCGTTTGAGGACGTCATCAGGGATATCCTTTGGCTCAATGGTCACAAACGGCACATTGATATATTCACCAATCTTTTGCCCGAGCTGTACCTCGCTCAGGATTTTGTGCTCCAAGATAATCGTCTGCAATGAATGGTGCGTACGTTCCGCCTCCATCTTTAACTCGGCCAGCTGTGACTCAGAAATTACCTCACCCTGGCGCAAAATCTTCTCAATACTACTGTCAGAAATGCGCATAATTACCCTTATGCTTGAGTATAGCGCATATCGTATGGGAGTTCAATAAAAAGAGAAAAAGTAGTACATGTTACAATATCAGACATGAACGATTTAGTAATTTCAGCAATCCTTTTTGATGTTGGTGGTGTACTTGTAAGTGACTACGACATCCAAAGTGACCTGAGAAACGCCCTGCATAACCCCGAACATTTCGACCAACAATGGCCAAAAGCTTTGCACGACTACGAAAGTGGTTTCATAGACAAGAACGTGTTTCTACGGAGGCTAGGTTGTGATCATCCATCCCCAGAGCAATACGATCGGCTAACTCGTGGCTTCCGTGATCATCAAGTATACTTCCAAAATGTCATCACATTTGCACGTTCATTGACGACGCATGGACTACAGATCGGTATCCTCAGCAATGCTATGCCGAGCCACTCTGCTATCTTGCAGCAAGCAGGTATTTATGACGGTTTTAGACCATGTCTTTTATCGTGGCAGATTGGTCACCACAAACCTGAACGGGGTGCATTTACATCTGCCCTCTCAGCATTAAACCTATCTGATAATCCAGAGCACGTACTGTTTATTGACAATCATCAAAATAACCTCGACGCAGCAGCGGCTTGTGGCATGCATACCCTCCTCGTAGTGCGCCAAGCAACACAAGCGCAAACTGAGCAAACGATCATTATGGGAATAACCGATAAACTACTGTCCCTTGGCGTTGTGCTATGATCAGCGATTATCACCCCGCCCGTGCAGCTGCTGGCGGGCTTGGCGGCTGGCGAGCTTTTGGTTGTTCATCTGGGCAACTTCCTCGAGGCTAGAACCGAGCAGGTGCGCCACTGCATTAACATACCACAACACGTCGCCTAATTCTTTGAGAATTTCTGTACGGTCATCGTCTGTCAGTATTCCCTGCTTGTCGCGAACCAGCTTTTTGAACTTTTCAGCTACCTCCCCTGACTCGCCGACCAGCCCAAGCACTTGCGCCATCAGTCGCGCATCAATCTCCCCATACTCATGCGTACCAATCAGTGTCGCGATGGCTTTCTTGGCGTACTCATCAATTGTCATAGTCTCTCCTTTCAATTACCTCATTTAATTCTGCCACAAATTCCTCAAAAAAGAACGGGTCGTGAAAGAACGTCCGTGCTACGATTTGCTCAACCGCTGGCGCCAAGTCATAATCGGCCAATCGATGCGGACGGGCCCACACCAATTCTCTGCCCGCCACGACTTCATCAGTCTCACCATAAAACACGTGCGCCAACGTTGATGATAATATTTCCTTCCCCACAAGGACACGAATATAACAATCACCTGCATGGGTTAGCGGCAGCTTATCCACCGCCAATTTCTCGCGCGCCTCCCGCTGAGCGGCAGCCAAGACCGACTCATCATCAATATGTAGCTTGCCGTACGGCAGTGTCCAGGTATCGATATGCGGCTGTTTGGTGCGCCGCTGGAGCAGCACATCGCCATTGGCATTTTGGACGACAATCATAGTAATAATTTTTGGTTGGGTACGAACTTTGAGCGATTTAATACTAACTCTATCGACGTACGACAACCCCTCCCGCCCGAGGCAGTATCCATCATCCGTCTTGATGACGAATCCTCGCTTCTTCAATATATTTAAGTGATAGGTATAGAGATTAGTATCGACTTTTGGCGGCCGCATATCCCGAAATCGCGCATATTTCATATGCATCAACACGCCAAGGATATGCTTCTGGATGTGATGTTCGGGGATAAATTGGTCAATCATAGTTGAGTCAAATTATACTTGCTATTCATACTAGTAATTCTACACTACAATCACTGGTGTCATCAACACAACTAAAGGAGCGACGCTTATGTCAATCGAATCACTCATCCACACACCCGAATTTGAAGGGAGATTGCCCGTAGAGACTGAGCGTAAATTCATGGCTATCTTTCCGGAAAAACTCACCGATCTGCGCAAAGAAGCCGAGCCGATTGAACAGTTATATCTATCACACCCGGACGAGCCATTTAGTCTACGCCTCCGCTCAACCCTTAAGCGTGATACCGGCAAGCTACATTACGAAGCAACCCTCAAAGACAATGGCTTCCAGAGTGGCGATGGTCTGCGTCGACTAGAGGTGACGACTGAGATTAGCCCCGAGTTATATGAATACTACCGTAACGACGAGACACCAATTATCCGCAAACTACGCGCCGAACCGCTACCCGGTGTCGTTATTGATTTTTTCGAAAACGACGGTCTAGTACAAGCTGAATTAGAAGATAATGGATCATGGCAACAATTTACTGACCAGTTTGGTAATATATTCATGGAAGTGACCGGTGAAATAATGGCTACCAGTGAGTGGCAGGCGCACTACGACTTCCGGCGTGAGCACGAGGGTCGCGAGGCACTGTCAATTCAGCCGGACCTCAACATTGAAAATATCGTCTCTGATATTCTCACCCCTACCGCAAACTCTCCGCGCATCATCCATATCGCTGGCCGTAGTGGCTCTGGTAAATCAACCATCGTCAAACAACTCCGCAAGCGGCTGGATGAGCTCAACATTAACTCAATTACTATGTCGACTGATGACTACCACCGTGGCGCAACCTATCTTTATTACCGCAATAATCATCAGCCATGGCAGCACTGGGATGACCCGTTTGTATACGACACCGAAACAATGGCCGTCGATCTACAGAACCTCATTAATAATAAGGAGATATACCATCGCCACATGAATTGGCAAACCGCGGAGCCTTATGTACAGGGTACGGTCAGCCCAGCAGAAGTAATTATCATTGAGGGCATCTACGCCAAGTCGCCCGACATTATCACCGACAACAGTGTTGTCTATGAGATACCAACCCCACTTGCCACCTGTATCGGTCGGCGTATCCTGCGTGACCTTAACGAACGCCCGCAATTTTGCGACCCCTCGGAAAATCTACTCTATTTATTGAGTGAGGCCGAGCCAGCATATCGTGCTCAACAGCAACCAACCAATGCTTGAGGGGATGAGGGCTCACTTTGGCTTTCATTAATCCGATGGTCGACTGCTCGCACAAACCCAATCACCTTCCCCTCGCCAACCCACCGCTGCTCGTAGGTTGTCATGATCCGGGCATCGCTCTCCTCATCAAGTCGCTCCGATTCGTGCAGATCAAACGTTAGCTCCCGAAGCTGCCAGCCAGCCACCACCAGCTGCTCCAAGCTCCAGCAGAAAAAGTTGTGATTATCATGCTTGAGTAGTAGCTCACCCCTCCCATCAAGCAACTTTGCGTACTGTGTTAGAAAATGTGGATGCGTCAAGCGTCGACCGCTAGAACGCCGGCGTGGAAACGGATCAGGAAAAGTGACCCACAACTGACTGAGCGATCCAGCCTCGCACAATTCTCCCAGCTGATCTGCTCGTGCCCGCACAAACCAGATGTTCGTGAGGCCACGCTGCTCGGCCGTGCGTGCCCCTTTTTGTAGTCGATCGGCTTTGACGTCAACTGCCAGAAACCGCTGCTCCGGATGTCGCGCCGCCAGCTCGACACTAAACAGTCCCGTTCCAGCACCGACCTCCAGCACATCAATCGACCGCGGCGTCCATTCATCATACTCAAAACAAAGCGGCGAATTGTTAAATAATGCAAATTTATACTTCTTGCGTCGCCGGGTGATGACGAATTGATTTGGATCGACAAAACTCATACTTTTCATTATACTAAACTCATGACGGATACACTTATCAAACAACTGTTAAATTCGTCGCGCTTTGATGAATGGATGACTGAGCATGGACTAGGCTGGCTGGTAAGCGAGCGGATGGTTGAAACAGTCAGTATCGTCATTGGCGCGGTTATCGTTTATTATCTTGGCCGCATCTTCATTACTTGGGCAATTCGCTACGCGATCCACTCCACCGCCAAGCACCGCTCATGGCACCGCAAAGATATCGAAAAGCGCGAAAATACGCTGACGCAGCTGATCCGTAGTTTTTGGCGCATCACTATCATTGCCTACATCGCCGCCATGGTCGCCAGTAAGTTATTCTACTTCGACTTGTCACCACTGTTTGCCAGCGCCGGCATCATTGGCGTAGCGCTCGGATTTGGTGCACAATCACTTGTCAAAGATTTTCTGGCCGGCATCTTTATCATCGCTGAAAATCAATATCGCGTCGGCGACGTCGTTGACGTTATGGGTGCAAGCGGTACTGTCGAACGCGTCGGTACCAGGTCAACTGTACTCCGTGATGCTGATGGTAATGTGCACTACTTACCAAATGGCACCATCCAGCATGTCATCAACAAAACGATGGGGTACAGCATGTCGCGCTTTACCTTGCAGCTTGATCCAAGTACCGACATCAGCCGCGCCGCTGATATCATCAACGAGACCGGTCAGCAACTGAGCAAGGAAAAGTCTTGGGACAAGAAAATCATTGAACCGCCAAAATTTGTCTCCGTCGGTGATATCACCGGCCGCTCGGTTGAATTGATCGTTGCCGGTAAGGTTCAGCCATCCGATCAATGGGCGGTTACCTCAGAGATGCGCCGCCGGCTCCTTAAAGAATTTGAAAAACAAGAGATCGAACTAGCTGTTATCCCAACAGCGATAACGCATAAAAAATAATCATAGCTCACTCTGACGAACCGTCTTGACCCTGTGTCGTCGTACTGCCCGCGCCATTGCCACTACCACTGACGCCCAGCTGATCATCGCTCAACACATCGCTAGCAAACGCCCGCGCACCATCGGCTTTCTTTTCTTCTTGCTTATATTTTTGCAGAAAATCATCCAGCACTTTGCCCGTCACCTCACCCTGCGCCTCAAACATGTCTCGATTATGATTATTGGAATTATCAATCTGCGCTCGATACGGTACATAGTCCGGCCGACTCAAATCCACTCGGAAAGCATCTGACGAGTAATATAAGTGCATCGAGATACCAACGAGCACGATCGACACCACGATCACGCTAATTACCATCGTCGGTAACTTATGCTGCATAACTAACCTGGCCATCCGGCGACTGAGTCGCTTGAACTTATCCACGACTGCCTCCGCTCGATAGCTTCACCTTGAGCTGTTCCACCGCCACACGATAATCTGCCGCCAGTTTACTCATCGTCGTCACCGACTCACTGACCTGTCGACGTGCGTCGCGCGTCTTGATCAGCTGTGTATAAAACTCGCCCGGTTTGTCGGTACAATCTGTCTTAACCAGCGCCGTCAAATTGGACTCATACTCATTGTACTGCTGGGCAAACGCCTTGCGTGCCTCCTCGTAGTCGCGAGCGATCATCACCATCCGCGAGCTATCGATCTGCGCCAATGCCAAGCGGCTGTTTAGTTTGGCGATGAGATTGGTCGATATCGTGTTGTATGCTTGGCCAGCATTAACCCGCAGCAAGGCATCGTTATGCTGAATCCGCTGCAATGTCGAACGAATGGACTGACACTGACTGCGGATCAGATGGAGCGGCGGCGAACTCGGCGCAGTCTGTGCCACAGCAATACCCGACCGTATCATTACGCCGGCCAGGCTAACACCGCACACAAAAAACGCGAGACTACGAAGATGTTTCATCTTTTTTATTATCTCGCGTTTTTGCGTTTAGGTCAAACTGCTACTACGACTTCTTGAAATGCTTCTCGGTATCGGCCTTGACGGTACGAGCGGTTCCAGTAACGACATCGCCAACCTTTTGAGCGCCTGCCTTGACCGCTTCAGCACTGTCTTTAGCGGCGGCCTGGGCTTTTTTGGCAGTCTTGACAGTGGCAGTTTTTAGCTCACCAGCTTTTTTCTTGATGTCAGCGCGAGTTTCCTTGCCACTTTTTGGTGCGGTCAAAATACCAGCCGCGAAACCAGCCGCTGCGGCGCCGAGAACTGTTAATACTTTTTTCATATAATATCTCCTTGTTTGTTTCTATTAAATTGATATATGGAACAGATGATTATTTTTTGCGAAAGAGTTGCACGACTTCAGTAAATAACTTTACTGGAGACAGCCACTCAGTTGCTTGAGCGATGTTGGACACCGCCGCTTCAGCCTGGTTGACGAGGCGCTTGAGCTTCGTCAGCAGTGAAATTATTACACCGAACAAGACGATAATCGTCACCGAGTGGATAATGATCACTACGGTCATCAGTATAATAACTGTTTGCATGTCTTCCATACCCTTCCTTTGTTACTGTTTATGTTTGTCGTATTGACTGTGGCTATGATAGCATAGGCAATTTGAAATGTCAATAGTTTAGCGATCTATTCTGTCACTTTGCAGCAATGAGACCGTCCCGCCGCAGACCATCCAGTGCCGCCGCAAATCGCGGATCGTCCTGTAACTTCGCGGTAATTTCGGCCAGCGACTGCCCGCCAACATATCGACGCAAAATCTCACCGCGCATCTGGCGGAGACTGCCAGTGAATTGCGATTGCCTGGCGTAATGGCGACTGGCGGACAATTTACCCTTGCCCTGAGCTTTTAATTCACTACCATAATCCATCAGTGCCCAAAACCACTGACGCGGATTTGCCTGGTCCATCGTCTGCTCGACGATGGGCAGTATGTCACGATCCGCGACTGCCGTCTGGTCCGCAAAGAAATGATTGAGATAGACTGTACGAATATTGGTTTCGATGAACGGCGTTGGCACTTGGTACGCGTAGTTCATGATGGCACCGGCGGTATTGATGCCGATGCCCGGCAGCCGGACAAGGTCATGAAGGGTGGCCGCCAGAGCACCACCAGCGATGGCTCGCGCTGTTTGGTGGAGGTATCGAGCGCGGCGATTATAGCCCAGCCCCTGCCACGCACGCAGTACTTCTGTCAGCTCAGCAGCTGCCAGTGATTCAATGTCCGGAAACTTCGCAGTAAACTCGCTGAACTTCGTCAAGACGCGAGCAGCCTGGGTTTGCTGCAGCATCAGCTCACTCACCAACGCATAGTAGAGCGTTGGCTGATCGCGCCACGGCATTGGTCGGTAGAGCTCGCGGCCTTTTTGGTGGATCAGCGCCTGAAAATCATCAGTCGTCATTGCTTTAGTATACGCGAATAAAACTCACAACACCTAATTGTGCTATAATGGCACGGTTATGAAAATACTTTTTAGACGATACATTTCGGAATTTGTGTACGGTGCAGTTGATGGCACAGTCACAACCTTTGCCGTAGTGGCAGCTTCGGCTGGCGCCGGTATTTCCAGTGCAGTTATCCTCATTTTGGGCGTTGCAAATTTAATTGCTGACGGCTTTTCAATGGGTTCTAGTGCTTACCTGGCAGCCAGCGCCGAACACGAAGAGTCAGCCCGCGATACGCAAAAACGAGCCTCCCCTAAGATCATTGGTGCAGTCACCTTCCTGGCTTTCGTCGCCGTCGGTAGCGTACCGGTGCTGCCTTACCTGATTGATGTCGTTGCAGTCTCAAAAGTACCAGGCACCACCCTGTTTTATGTCAGCTCCGCGCTAACAGCGGTTGCCTTCCTAGCAATTGGCTTCATCAAAGGCAAAGTTGGCAAGCAATCACCATGGCGAGAAGCTGCTATCACCCTACTCCTCGGGGCGGTCGCCGCTGGACTGGCGTACTTTGCCGGTGATGTATTGGCGGCGTGGCTGGGTGTTCAGTTATAATCAATAGCGTGTCAGATGCCACCGAGTAATCTTTCCCGGTACGCCCAGGCCTCATCATACGATAGATACGGTACACTATCTGTTACATTATTGAGAGATCCCTTTGGTAGTTTTTGCGCTTGCGCCATAAAGTATACGGCGGGCCTGCCAAATTTCCCGTAATCCCAATTACGAGGGGCATATTCATCAAGAAACCGTGTTACAGCAACTGCCGCGAACCCGTACTTAGCGTATTTACGACATAAATCCTCACCAAAACAATCTAATTTTGTCACTCCAAAAGATAACACCGACGGCATCATAATATCTAGCGACTGTTTCACAGGGTTTTGTCTTGAGCTAAAGATATTTGCCAAATTATCCCCCTCAAGAGCAAACCCAGCCTGATCATTATACATAAGAACCGTCACCATCGTTTCGTAATCAACCTGTGAGTAATCAGACAAAAAACACTCCCTGCTATCACCAGCCATAGCTTGTTTTATTGCCACGTAAAATTCTTCGGCAGTAACGCGACGTAATTTCTCGTGCATCGTGTGAATTTTATATCATACTATAAAAATATGGTCAAATTTATACACCACACATCAATCGGGCCACCACTTCAATAAAAAATCCCGGTAGCCCGGCGCGAGTTTGTCGGTAGCTTCAACTTCTATCCGCGTCAACCAGACTGGTCGCTCCTCACCGCCATCACACGCTCGGTCCGGTAGTTCAATGTTACCGTCAACTATGGCCGTGTAGCCAAGAATAATTTTATGGTCTTTGACAGCACCGCCCTGCGGATCGCGCACATAAAAATTAGCTGGCGTCGCATCAATTGTAACGCCCAGCTCCTCGCGTAATTCCCGCCTCAATGCCACGTCAGGCGTTTCACCAAAGTCAATATGCCCGCCCGGCAGGCCAAAACCATCATCGCGCGGATAATACATCACTAGCGCACGCTCGCCATCACTACTATACAACGCTACTTTTACGCTAACTTCGTGTCGATCATACATCAATGTCACTATACCAAACCTAGACCCCGACCGGCAAGTAACTTCACTTACCTCGTCTGTTTTTTAGCTATTTGCTCAAAGACGCCATCGCCCAAGAGATGCCGTGCGTAGAAGAGAACTCTCGCCAATTTACCAACAAGATACCGACGTCGTGGATGCTTACTCTCAATAACTGTCGCTACTGTATACGCGACCACGCTAGGCGGTGACATGGTCCTATATGACTGAGATAAGTTGTGCGATATTGCCTTTGCCACGCCGCTATAGGCCCCATTTGACGAATAACGAGTAAGCGGCTCTTCAGCTAATTTGTAGAAATTTGTAGCGATCAAGCCAGGCTCAATTATCACAAGCTTGATGTTGTATTCCTGCAGCTCTAGCCGCAAGCTATCGGAAAACCCCTCGATAGCGTGCTTTGAAGCATGATACCAGGCACCGAGCGGAAAATACACTCTGCCTCCAACCGATGACATATTAATAATCAAGCCCGAGCCCGCCTCTCTCATGCTAGGCAGCACAAGCTGCGTCAGCCTAGCCAACCCAAATACATTCACCTCAAACTGCCTGCGGGCCTGTTCAATTGGAACGTCCTCTACCGCCCCCAGTAATCCATAGCCAGCATTATTGATAAGTACATCTATTCTTCCCTGCTCGTCACAAATCTTTTTTACCGCAGCCTCAAGTGATTTTTCATCTTTCATATCACCTGGTATTGGCCGAAGGCCTTTAATTTCTTGAAGCACCTCACTATTTCGAGCAAATCCGTACACTATGTGGCCTTTCTGCAAAAGCAGCTCGGCGGTCGCTCTTCCGATACCGCTGGATGCTCCAGTAATTAACACTACTTTATGATTTGAATTATACTTTTTTCTACTCATAATAGTAGTATAATCTATGGAGTATACTCTATAGTCAATAGGTAATGATGAGAGAGGTTTTACCATGCTAATTCATCAACTTTCCAAAAAATCTGGTGTTTCTATTGACACCATTCGTTACTATACAAAACTCGGTATTTTACCGGTAACACAACGTCCTGCTGGAAGCCGCAGTTATTCAGACTACGACGAGAGTGCACTCGAGTACCTCACGGAAATACGCCTCGCTAAGTCAGCAGGCTTTACGCTGATGGAGATTAAGCAATACATCAAGGAATGGAATGACGGTCAGATTACACCCGATACGGCTATTGATATATTGCATAAAAAGATTGCGATGGTACGAAAGAAAAAGTCTGAGCTTGATGCAATAGAAGCGATATTAAAAAGTAAGATAACACAGCTACGCCCCTAGCTACATTGCCGTAATTGAGCATCTGCTACCTACTTTGGGAGGCTACTACAGTCCCAACTCCTTTATCTGCGCTGGATCAACCGTTGACGGCGAATCCATCATCACGTCAACGCCCGAGCCGTTCTTTGGAAAGGCCAAGGTTTCGCGGACATTTGTTTCGTCGATGAGCTCCATGAGGATGCGGTCAACGCCAAAGGCACAGCCAGCGTGCGGCGGCGCGCCGTATTTGAAGGCGTTTAGCATAGCACCAAATTTTTCCTCGACGTAGCTTTCGCTAAAACCTAGCAGGTCAAATACTTTGTACAGCACCGCTGGGTTGTGGTTGCGCACACCGCCAGAGCAAATCTCATAGCCGTTCATCACCATGTCGAACTGGTCAGCCACGATGGCCAACTTGTCGGCGTCAGTCGCCGCTGACTCCAGCGCCTCTAAGCCGCCCTTTGGCATACCAAATGGGTTGTGTCCAAAGTCGAGCTTCTTGCCGTGGTCGTCCCATTCATAGAACGGAAAATCGATAATCCAAGCCAAGGCTACCTCATCCGATTTTTTCAGGTTGAAGTGAGCGGCAAATTCGTTTCGCAGGCGACCAAGCACGGCGTTGACGACCGAGCGGTTATCAGCGCCAAAAACAATGAGATCACCAGATTCAGCATCCAATATATTCGCAGTTTGCACCATTTCATCTCGAGTAAGAAACTTAATAATTGGAGAGGATAGAGCCTCTATAAAATCCGACTTTACTCCATCGCCACTATTTAGATTAATCTTAACTCCTGCTGTATATGAGCCGTTTTCACCAACTTTTATGTACGGTAGTCCACCAGCCCCCTCAGACTGTGCAATCTTTGTAAATTCGTCCATTTGCTTGCGGCTCAAACTAGCGCCGTTTTTCACGCAAATCGCCTTGATGCACTCAGCGTTTTTGAACACGCCAAACTCGGTATTGGCGAACACGTCGGTCAGCTCAATCAGTTCCATGCCAAAACGTAGGTCCGGCTTGTCCGAGCCATACGTCTCCATGGCGTCGCGGTAGGAAATGCGCGGAATTGGGCTGCCGTCACCGACCGCGAGACCACTCAAATCCAGTAATTTCTTGCCCGCAAACTCAGTCGCCAGCTGCTGCATCAACGGCTCAACTTCCTGGCGAACTTCCTCGCCGTCTTCAACGAAGCTCATCTCGAGATCCAGCTGGTAAAACTCACCGTACAGTCGATCAGCCCGCGGATCTTCGTCGCGAAAACACGCCGCCAGCTGATAATACCGCGGCACGCCGCCAACCATCAGCAGCTGTTTGAACTGCTGCGGTGCTTGCGGCAGGGCGTAAAACTTACCTTCCTGCAAACGACTGGGGATCAGAAAATCACGCGCACCCTCGGGGCTGGAATTTGCCAAAATTGGCGTCTGAATCTCAATGAAATCACGGTCATCCATGTACTGATGCATCCGTCGGTACATTTCGGCGCGTTTTTTCAGCATCTGCTGCATCTTTGGACGGCGTAGGTCGAGGTAACGATACTTAAAACGCAAATCCTCACCCGCTTGGTTTTCCTCAGCAAATGGCTGGATCGGCAAGGTTTCAGCACGGTTAAGAATCTCCAAGTTTTCCACCACAATTTCCACATTACCACTGGCAATATTTGGATTTTTCAAACCTTCGCCACGCTCCGTCACCACACCACTGACACGAATCACAAACTCATCACGCAGGCTTTCTGCCAGACGAAAGGCCTCCGCCTTATCAGGATTAATCACCAACTGCACCAACCCGGTATGATCGCGCAGGTCAATAAAAATCAGCCCGCCGTGATCGCGCCGGGAGTGCACCCAACCAGCCACCGTAATCATTTCCCCAACCCTATCAGGGGTATGTATCGCCAAAACTCTCTTTTTCATATCTGTTATTATAGCATATTGATGTGTTTTTTCGCCTTTGGCGTCACCCGCCGGCCGCGCGGCGTGCGCTCAATGAAGCCGATTTGTAGTAAATACGGCTCATAAAAATCCTCAATCGTCGTCGCTTCGTCACCCGTCAGCGCAGCAATGGTCGTTAGCCCCACTGGATTATCGCCGTAATTTTCCAGGATTGATTGCAGTAAATTACGGTCGGCTGGGTCTAATCCCAGCTCGTCTACTTCTAGCATTTCCAAGGCGCTCGTTGTCGTTTTCACATCAATTATGCCATCGCCATTCACGTCAGCGTAGTCGCGTACGCGCTTGAGCAGGCGGTTAGCAATACGCGGCGTCAGGCGAGCCCGCGTCGATAGTAAATCCGCCGCTTCGTGCCGAATCGACGACTCCAGTATGGCCGCGCTCCGCGTCACAATCTTAGCGATATCCTCTGGCTCGTAAAATTCCAAGCGGTAAATATGCCCGAATCGATCGCGCAGCGGCGCTGCCAAGCTGCCCGTCCGCGTCGTCGCGCCAATCACCGTAAACCGCGGCAGATCCAGCCGAATTGACCGAGCCGCCGGCCCCTTGCCGATGACAATATCCAGCTTGAAATCTTCCATGGCCGAATATAAAATCTCTTCCACTGCCCGACCGAGCCGATGAATTTCATCAATGAACAAGATATCGCCGTCTGCCAAATTGGTCAAAATCGACGCCAAATCACCCGCTTTCTCAATGGCCGGGCCGCTGGTAATGCGCAAATTCGTACCCATCTCGTTAGCGATCACCGTCGCCATGGTCGTCTTGCCTAGTCCTGGCGGGCCGTAGAGTAACACATGATCCAGCGGCTCGCCGCGCTTCTTTGCCGCTTCAATCGCCAACCGCAGATTACGCTTCAATCGCTCCTGACCGACATACTCGCTAAAACTCTGCGGACGCAGACTGACTTCAATCCGTTGCTCCTCAGTATCATCATCGTGCGAACTGGTATCGACTATTCTCTGAATTGCCATTATAAGCTCCTGTAATATTCTTTTAGCATCTTAGCCATCAGTCGCTGCCGCTGTTTTAAAAATTCTTCATAATCAACGGCCACCGCCTTCATTAATAAAATTGGAATTGCATTGTCACTAAAGTTGCTTTTTAGTTCATCCTCGCCAGTAATATCACTGTGATGGTCATTTTTACTACTTAAAATATCGCTTAAGTAATCGCGAGGGGCTAAATCTCCGACTGAAATATTTATATCATTGCGCAGATGTACAAAATTAGCAATTCTATTGTATTTAGTTTTATCATAACCATGCTTAACTAAATAATTTTTAGGAAAAATGTGATGCACGTCATCAGTCGCCAAGTCTCTGGCAATATTATTTTTCGACAAGAATCCTTGCTTCAGTAATTTATTCTGCGCCGCAACAAACATGTGCCAAAACGGATTATTTATCGTCGGCTTATCAAGCTCATCAACCAATGTTGAGTCCCAAAATATATCAGACAACTCCTGCTTTTCCAGCGTAGCAACAAATTTAGCCAAATCTCCAGGATTTTGAATCCGTTTAATATCCTGCTCAAACTTAGTTTCAAAACTACCGGAATGGCGACCAGTCAGTAACGAAATTGCCAGCAATCTACGAACTAGCGAATTAGCTTCGGCATGATTTTCGCCAATATCAAATAGCCGCAGGTACATTGCATAGGCGTAATTAACTGCATTGCGAGCAATCAACATACTAGGTTCATCATAACCGCTGCCGCGCAAAATGTTTTGCACAAAATGCTTAAATTTATTTTCGTTTGTAAATTGGTACAAACCCTTCTCAAGCTTTCGGAAGGACTCGTCGGCAATTTCTTTTTCATCCTGGCGAGTTTCAAAATTACGACCCGAAAGCAATGCCACGATATCGCCAAGCTTGCCCCTTGCAAACTGCGTCAAACCAACAACCCGAATAATATCATTATAAGATGGGTCATACAGGTCGTCTGTTTCATTTTTAAGCCAAGATATTTTCGTAAAATAATCAGTTTTAGCAAATTCTGTATCGTTTTCCTTAATAATGTCAAACTGCTCGGGGGCAACCGACAGATGTGCAAAATAATCAATAAATTTACGGAGTTTCATGCCCATTTCATCGCCCGGCTCGTTCTCATAGACCGCAATTTTACTCATTGCAAAATCGGCATTACTGAGATTAACGCCGCTGGCATTAATTCGGACAAATATTTCATTTACTATATTGATATCCAAAGACGGACTAAGCTGGATTTCACCAATTTGCTTATTTTTAATCTGGATCAAACGGTTAAGTCGCGTATTAACCTCTTGGCGCGTTAACGACGGATTTTTTTCTGCATATTCTTCAACAAACGTCAGCGTATCATAGCCGTTTACCATCACTTCAGCAATATCGCTAATCCATTCTTTACCGCGAATAGTTGAAACTGTACGAGTACGAAACTCTTCAGTCAGCGGATTAAACGATATAGCAATCCGTTTTTTCTTATATTTTTTATCTATCACATCAAGCCCGCTAATCGCTGCCCTGAGTGCAGTGATACGTTGCTGGCCATCAATCAAAATACGCTTGCCCTGCGACGTCGACCCATCCTTCAGCTTCACGTCTGGGTTTTGCCAAGTAATGATATAGCCGACTGGATAGCCTTGATATAACGAATCCATCAAATCGCGTACCTGCCAACTCATCCATACAAACGGCCGCTGGATCTCCGGAATAGCAATTGCACCGCTTTCTACCCAGGCCAGAATAGTACTAATTGGCGTTTGATTAAGAGAAAATTTTGTATCTTCCATATATCCATTATAGCATCCTGAGAATAAGACCTACGTTAAGATGTAGTAGTAATCACCCCTCAAGTGTCTCCCAACAAATCCAAAAACACAAACTCCATAAACAACATCACGAACTAAATATTTCAAATAAAGAGACCCTACTTCTTCAGCGCCTCGGTCACCCGCTGCGCTGTCGGCAGATTGACATCAACGTTCTCTAGCGCCTTTGTGGCATCAGCCAAGGTATAACCCAGTGCCATTAGCGCCTCTAACGCTTCATCGGAAGTATTCAATTCAGTTTGGACTGGCGCAGCCGCTCGACCATACTGCGTTGGCAAGCCAACTTTATCACTCAAATCAACCACCACGCGCTCAGCGGTTTTTTTGCCGACGCCAGCAGCTTTTTGCACAAACGTACTGTCGGCGTTGGCGATGGCATTGCGCACCTGCTCCGCATCGCCGAGGCCAAGGATGGCCAATGCTGCCTTCGGACCAACGCCCTGAACCGTGATGAGCATTTCAAACATCTTCTTTGCTGCCAGACTCGAAAAACCAAACAATTCTTCCGCCTGCTCGCGCACATGATGGTAGGTGTAAAACTTAGCGTCTTGATCCAGCGTCACCGCCTCGAAATCACCAGCCGACACGCTGACTTCGTAGCCGACGCCGTGAACATCAATCACGATGCTGCCCGCGCCAAACTTCTCAGCAATCGTGCCAGAGAGATGGGCGATCACGGTTGTCTGTCTCCGCCGCCCGGAGGATTGGTTGGGCCAGGCGAGGTGCCGCCACCGCCACCACCCGAACCGCCACCGCTGCCACCACCACTGCCATTGCCACCACCCGGATTTTGGTCATCATTGCCCGTATTGCCACACGGCGTCGTCTTTCGCGAATGCTTCGTCGCATCAAATTTATCTTCGGTGATAGTAATGAGACGCTTGGTAGCTAGGTCGCAGACGGTAATCTGCTTAGTGGTGGACGTTTGCCGACAATCCGCAGCGTTTTTGGAATATTTAGCGGCGTCAAATTGATCTTCAAAAATCGACTCCATTTGCTTGGTCGCGAGGTTACACACCTCAATCTTTGGCTTGGTCTGATCGCATTTCTCGGTCGGGAGGGCGTTCGAGAGGAAATATTCTTTGTAAGCACCGGGGCTAGAATCATCAGCCAGGCCACCATTACTACTACAAACACTTCGCTGGACAACGCCGTTTGGCACATCAAAACCAGTTTTCGCGCCCGCCAGCAGCTTGGTCATTGTCGCCCGCCAAATTGGCGCCGCCACATCCGAACCGCCGCTGTTCATGACCTTATTGTTGTTATTGCCAACCCACACGCCGACAGCATATTGCGGCGTGTAGCCAATCGTCCAGGCATCGCGGTTATCATTGGTGGTACCCGTCTTGACAGCAACCGTTTTGCCGCCCACCGTCAGGCTGCTGCCAAACATCCCCGCCCGCGCAGCGTTGTCCGACAGGATGCTAGAGATGAGATAGGCACCGCCCTGGCTGATAGCTTGGCGTGTGTTCGCTGCTTTCCACGAAACATTTTTGTTGAATTTGTCCTTAACTTCGGTGATAAGATTGAGCGATTCGTACTGCGTACCGCCATTGGCAAAGGCCGCGTAGGCGTTAGTCATCTCGCTCAGGCGCACCTCGGCCGAGCCAAGCGCCAGTGACAATCCGTAATTTTTGTTTTCGTCCAGCGTGCTGATGCCGAGCTTCTTGGCGGCTTGGATGGAACGATTGATGCCATACTTTTGCATGATCAGAACGCTCGGGATGTTCAGCGACCAGCTCAGCGACTTGCGCGTCGTCACCTTGCCGTTCCAGCGGCGGGTAGCGTTGTAGGGCACATAACCATTGAAGTTAGTTAACTTATCATCAAAAACTGTCGCCGGCGTGATAGCGCCATCAGCCATCGCCTGCGCATAATACAGCGGCTTGAAGCTCGAGCCGGGCTGACGCGGGGTGGTCACCATATTGACCTTGCCCCACTGGGCGTTATTATAATCAGCGCTGCCGACCAGAGCCCGCACTTCGCCGGTTTTCGGATCAATGACGATACCGCTGGCGTTGGTGCCACCGAGGCGATTGATCTGCTTCATTTGTTTGGCAATATTTTCTTGGAGGAGATGCTGCGTGTCGAGATTCAGCGAGGTCTTGACGCGGTAGCCCGAGCGCATGACTTTTTCGTAGCCATATTTGTCGCTGAGCTGTTTGATGACCATCTCGGCAAAATGCGGCGCTTCGGAATTTGTGTGAGCCGCACCGCCGCCAGTATATGCCAGCTGTGTGGCTTCCGCCTGCTGCTTCTGTTCCTCGGTGATAAAGCCTTCGGTCTGCATCCGACCGAGCACCGTCTTTTGGCGTTGCTTGGCGTATTCGGCATTACCGCTGATCGGTGAATACCGGCTCGGTGCCGGCAGCACGCCAACCAGCATACTACTCTCGGCCAGCGTCAAATCCTTCGGCGATTTATTGAAATAAACCTTGGCCGCCTCCTCGATACCAAAGGCGTTTTCACCAAAGTACACCGAGTTCAGATACATCATCAAGATCTGCTCTTTGCTATAATTTTGCTCGATGGCGATGGCCATAAATAGCTCTTGGTATTTGCGCATAAAGCTGTGTTCATTGCTGAGCAAATTGTTCTTGACCAACTGCTGTGTCAAGGTTGAGCCGCCGCCATGCCGCGTAACCGCTGCCCGGAAAATACTGAAAATATTAAAGCCGCTGTGCTTATAAAAATCCTTATCCTCGCTGGCGATCAATGCCTTTTTCATACTCTCGGAGATATCCTTAAGCTGCACCAAGTTCCGCCGCTCGGCATTGCCAACGCTATAAATCACCTTGTCATTGGCATCAGTCAGCACGATGCCGGTATTATTGCGGTTCATTAGCCGCTCCTGATCGCCGATATCACGCGCATAATAAAAATAGCTGGCAATTGGCACGATGATCAAGAACAGTAGAATCGGCAGCAGACACACCATAATTTTTTTCGGCCGACTCAGCCGCCAGAACCACAAAAAGTGTTTGTGTTGACGCGGTAATTTACCAGGTTTTGCCTTGACTTGACCGAGATTGGCATACCGACCCATGTGCGGCGGCTGCTTCTTTATCGGAGCTCGTTTTCCCTTGCCTAATTGCACCATATATCAATTATACCACGCTGAGGCGTGACATCGCTGCATGGGTGATAGCCGCCGCGAGCGCATCAGCGCAATCATCTGGCTTGGGCACTTGGCTGAGGCCTAGATTTAGGCGCACCATTTCCTGAATCTGCTTTTTGTCAGCCTTGCCATAGCCAGTCAGTGTTTGCTTGATCTGAAGCGGCGTGTATTCACTGATCACGAGGCCCGCTTTGTGTCCAGTCAGCATCGCCACACCGCGAGCATGAGCCACAGAAATAGCGGTGGTGACATTGCGCGCAAAAAACAATTTTTCAATCGACATCACCTCAGGTCTGGTCTCAGCGATGATCTCCGTCAGGCCATCAAAAATCTCCGCCAGCCGCTCGTCCAGTGGCGTGTGCGCGGGCGTCTTGATCACACCAGCCGTCACCAGCCGGTAGCCGCCCCGCTTCGTGTCAATCACACCAAAGCCCAAGATACCAGTCCCCGGATCAATGCCAATAATTCTCATGCGTTTATTATAGCACCCGGCCGGTGACAATAATTAATGCGAGGGCCACCTCGACGAGCTCGTGCCAAATTATCGCTTGCCGCGCGTGATGGTGTGTTTCAGCCGCGTAGCAGCCCGGCCGATTTCCCAGCGCCACTGCCAGCCAGCATAACCAACCGCCAGCAGACTGACGCCGCCGAGCACCCACCAGCCCCACACCGCGCCTGTCACCTGCTTGACCTGTTCCGGCGCAAAGCCAGTTTTCGGCGCAGTAGCCAGCGCAACCTTACGGCAACGTTTCGTCTTTGGGTTGCGCTCAAATCCTTCTGGACGGTCTTTTAGAATGTCATCGGCGGCAGCAATTTTCTTGCAGCGGCCAGTTGCTGGGTTACGAAATTGACCATCAGGACATGGCTTCAAGGTTTTGGCGGCCGCGGCTGCAATTGACCGGCACCGACCGGTTATCTCGCTCCGATAATACCCTTCACGGCACGGCGTTTGGGTTTTGAGCTTGCCGATGTTGCGACACCGACCGGTTTCTGGCGAACGATATTGGCCGGGCTTACACGGCGCGAGCTCCGGCTCACTCACGATATTACGGCAGCGGCCCGTCTCCGGCGAACGGTACTGCCCCGGACGGCACGGCGTCGGCACTGGCTCCACCGGCTCCTTGACACAACGGCCCGTGAGCTCGTGACGCACATAGCCCGCCTTGCAATCTGGCCACTGCTTAAATTCGTTAGGCCGAGCCGGCGTCGGTGAAAATGTTACCTTCCATTCCCCGTCAAGCAAACTCCACGACGAGTCCTTGGCCAGGCCAGCAAACGATGTCTGGTCAATTTCATTGCCGCTCTCGTCCAGTGCGTACACCTCGCCGCCGCCGGTTTTTGTCAGTTTGAGATTTGTTTCTGCCAGGCGAACGACATGCAGCGCCCCGGCCGCCAGCTCAACACCCCTGAACGTGTGCGTCGTGTCCTTATTCTTGCCTCGACCTTTCACGAGAATGGTGCAGCCAGTGAGGTCGAGGTCGCCGGTCCCGGCATTGATAATCTCAATAAACGGCGCGTCGACATTGGTCGCGATCTCATGTAATTTCAAGCCGCTGCAACGATTGCTCGGTGGCACCGGATCAACTGGCGGACGCGGCTCGTCAGGCTCAGTACAGGCTGGCAGTTCACGTAAGTGCGGCGCCTCGCCGACCGAAAAATCGCTGGCGTTATTATCCGTATCAGTCACCACGCCATTTGTTTGGCAGCGCCAGGCGTGTAGCTTGCCGCCTAGCTTAATCGGGCTACCCTCACGCTCTGACGCCGCGCCCCAGCCAACCAGATCCGACACCCGCCCATCACTCATCACCAATTTGACAGAGCCGCTGGTTTTTGCCAGCACCTTCTTGCTATCAAACCGCAGGTCAGCCTGCTCATCAGCTAGCTGGCTATCACCGACCACCAACGCCCCGCCCGCCGGCACCATTAGGTCAGTCGATATTGTTTTAAGCACTGTCACATGCCCCTTTTGGTTAACATACTGCAGCGTCCAGCCAGCGATATTGACTGGCCCTGGCGACGGATTGTAGAGTTCGACGTACGCGCCGCGCGCTGTATCGAGGCCAATTTTAGTGATCAAGAGTTTAGCCGATGTACGAGCCGCAGCTGGTAGCGCAGGAGGTTCGGAAGGCGTTGGCTTAACTGGTGTGGGTGTCGATGGATCTCTGGGTGGCATCGACGGAGCAGGCGTAGACGTAGATGCAGACGTACTGCCAGAAGTCGTGTCCGGTGTAGCCACTGCTGGGACTGATGGCCTGGTCGGGCTGGGTGCTGGATTGGCTGGGCGCGGCGCGGGCGTGTGGGTTGGCGCAACCGGTGTCGAGCCGCTAGCAGGAGGTGCGGCCTCTGGTGGGGAGTCGCTCGCAAACGCCACCACCGGCTGAAACACCAGCGCAATTATCGTTGACATAAGTAGTAGGCGGGTCAAAACCTTCATTGTGAACTCCCTGCTTGGCTTATGTTGACTGATTATATTGTAAAAGAAATTCCTCCGAAACGCAAAAGAGCGCCGTCGGAGGCGCTCGATATACAGTCAATAACCTAAGCGAAGGTCACTCCGCAGTGATATCGGCATTGGTATGCACATTCACCACATCATCCAGGTCATCCAGTGCATCAACCACCTTCATCAATTTCTGCGCAGTTTCCGAGTCGGCAATCTCAACTGGCGTATTGGCAATGTAGCGCAGCTCGGCGTCTTTTACGTTCAAACCCTGCTCAACCAACTGATTTCTAACGTTCGCCAAATCTTTCAGCTCCGTGTAAACAATGATCTCGCCGTCTTCCTCGACCGCGTCTTCAGCGCCAGCGTCCAGCACTTGCAGTAGCAATTCTTCGCCCGTGCCTTCCACGGTGATCACACCCTTGCGAGTAAATTGAAACGCCACGCTGCCAGCGTCAGCGATTCGCCCACCGTTCTTCACCAATGCGGTTTTTACTTCCGGCAACGTGCGATTACGATTGTCGGTCGCTGTTTCGATGATGATACCGACACCGCCCGGACCGTAGCCTTCATAGGTAATTTCTTCCAGTGCCGCCGCGCTTTTGTCAGCCACGCGGTCAATCGCCCGCTGGATATTAGAACTCGGCATGTTGGCAGCCTTGGCTTTTTCAATGGCCATTGCTAAACTTGCATTCAATGTTGGATCGGTGCCGCCACGTGCTGCGATCGCAATTTGATTACCCAATTTCGTGAAAATCGCGCCGCGCTTCGCATCAACAATCGCTTTCTGCCGGTGCGTGGTCGCCCATTTACTATGTCCTGCCATGTGTCTATGCCTCCAGAAAATTCGTTTCTTTTAGTATAGCAGAAAACAGGAGAAGGGTTAACTATTGATCCGGTCGTCAATGTTTTCCGGAAAGGTAAAGCCACCGCAATCTGATTCTATATATATCACCTTAACAGGTACGTCATTGAGGCCTTTCTTGTCCTTAATGCGCAACCCATATTGAGAGGAGATGATTCCCTCGTGGACATACAAACCCAGCATCCCTGCGACATACCACCTGGCCGCGTTGTCGTTATTCTGCTGCAAAATCCCACATGGGACTTGTATGGCAGGACAGTGGGCGTCCTCTGGCAAAGTCACATCAGAACCTACTAAATATGCCTTGGGAAGTGATTCATCTAACTTCGGCACCCAGATATTGGGGTTGCCATGCTCGAGATCCATAACGTTCTGCAAGACCTCTTTTCGACGCCGAGAATTATCCTCAGCAATCCCCACCACAAGATCCGATACGCTTATCTCATAGGAGCTCAACCTACCCTGTCCTCGCCACATATTTAAGTCACCGATAAACTGATACATAATTGCATCGCTAAGCTTGTCGGATTCAACAAGAGGCGCTACTACCTTTCGCATCCGCTCTAAATACTTTTCTTCAATTGCGGCTTGAGCAGTCTGTAATACTTCCTTAGTGTGCAGACCCTCTCCGTCTGTCGGGGCCTTATTCTCAGCGCGCTGTCTAGCGGCTTCTTCCAGGTACGCATTATATACCTCAGTGATTTCATCACGTATCGCGTTCAACCGCCGAGGTGTCATTGGCCTGCCCAGTTCCTGCGTCTCATCGTCTTGCACATCACTATAGCCCTCGACCCCATCAGGCTGTTGCTCACCATCATTAGTCGATGCGACCGCCAGCCCCTCCCATGGACCCGTCAAGCCCTGGCCTTGATTACTGCTATCTCCACCTATTCTTTCTTTGCCCATTTCACTCCTCCAGATTGAATAATGTTATACCTCTCTAGCCATCGCCCGAGGATTGAACCTGTACCCACCTGTCCCAAGTGATCAGCCAAATAACCTGATAGTAGTACATCCATCAGGTTTCCTCAAGCATGAGCGAGATCGGTAGCCTGCCACAATCGTCCACGCTACTCAACCACATTACTCTCACGCAGCCGCAGCCCGGTCTGTCGCCGCATCCACCACATTGCCCCGATAATGATAAGGTAGGTAATGATTACCCACAGCCAGCTCAAGTTCACCTCCAGCTGCGCCCAGTCCAGCCCTGCCAGCCACGTGGCAACGCCGACCATATACTGGAGCAGCCACGTCGTCGGCGCGGCGACGAGTCCGGCCACCACCGGCACATCCGCGCACACGCCAACCACAAAGGTCAGTAGCATCGCCAGCGGCACCAATGGCAGAATGAGCACATTCGCGATCAGCGCCACGTTACTCATCACACCAAATGACGCTACGAGCAGCGGCCACGTCATGATTTGTGCCGACACCGTCTCGCCGATAATCTGCCAGATCACCCCGGGCGGCTTCGTACCAAAAAAGTATCGCTGCAGCAGCGGCGCCAGGATAATCACCCCGCTAAACGCCGCGAAACTCAATTGCCAACCAAGGTCGTTCCAGCCAAACTGCGGATTGATGAGTAGCGTCATCGCCGCAGCGACCGGTAATAGCACCAACGGATGAATCGTCCGTCCACAATACCACGCGGCTAGGCTCAGGCCCGCCACCAGCCCGGCCCGCGACATGCTCGGACTGAGGCCGGTCATCGCCATAAAGCCAATGATCATCACACCGGCACTCAGTGCCGCCAGATATTTCGACACCCGAACGAACAGCCGCCGTGCCAGCCGCACCAAAATCGTTAAGTTATAGCCGCTGGCCACGATAATGTGCGTCAAACCCGCAACCTGCAGCGCCGTCATCAATTCCAGCGGCAATGCCCGCCGTAAACCCATCAAGAACCCGAGGCCCAGCGCCGCCTCCGACTCCGGCACATACCGTCGCACCCGCTCCGCAAACCAGTCACGGACGCCCACCGCCACGTCGCCCGGCTGCTCGCGCGTCACTCGTTCAACCGCTGCCCGCGACATCCGCGCCGCAAATGACCCAAACCCATCGGTTAGCGTGCCCCGAACGGTGACCACGTCGCTACGTTTAATCGCCTGACTATGCCTCGTCACCACCCAGACACTGCCAGGCAGCCGCCGATCATTACTCACGATATCGCCCAGCCGCAGCACTGTCTGCCCCTTTTTATCGACATCAGGATCTTCCAGCACCCGTCCGCTCAGCCGCACCGTTTGACCGATTAGCGTTTGATAGTGCTCCAATCCAATCTGTCCCAAACTGCCTCGCCACAGCCCAACCAGCACTCCGCCGACTAGAGCCACTATGATCAGCCAGCGCCGCGCCCCGACGAGCGACGCTAAGGCCAATATCACTCCCGCCCCCAACCACATCCAGCCAGCAAACAACCCGTACGGCGCTCGCATCACGCCGATAACGCTGATGACGATGCCGACACCAGCTGCCGCCAACAGCCACGACACATGCAAACGCTGAGTGAGGCCGAGAGACTTCATATAGTTAGTATACGCGAAGTGCGGCCAGACTTACATCAAATCACCTGAAATGGATACAATAAAAATCCTAGTTCATGAACTAGGATTGTACTCCACTTGGAGGGCCCACCGGGGCTTGAACCCGGGACACCCTGCTTAAAAGGCAGGTGCTCTAACCAACTGAGCTATGGGCCCGCACATGACGCGCAGCGCAACGAAGCGAGAACGCGACTTTTCACATTTTATCACAGAGGAGCGGCATTTTCAACGCTTTGTTTTCTTGGCAGCGGGCGCCTTGGCCCGAAGCGGCAAGCTCATGTCAAGCAGCCCCGCCACTAGTCCGACGGTCGCCGCATAGCGCCACCAGTCACTCAGCAATTTGTACGTCTTCATCGCCTCCGCGTCCAAGGTCATAAACTTGCCCAGTGGCCGCACCAGCACCGCCGCTGCTAAGACGCCGACCAGCACCGCCGAGATCAGCCGTAGCAACTTGCCAGGTCCCTTTGGCCCGGCAATTAATAATAGCACCAGCGGCCCCACCGTGAGGATGATCGTCGCCACCACGCCATTTGGCAGTCCCGCCACACTACTAACACCCAGCCCGCCGATCACCCCGGCCAACCACTCGGCCCACAATTCCGCCAGCAATGCACCAGCTGCCAGTGCCAGTGCCAACACGCCAAATCGCCGGTTCAGCACGAACGCTAGTGCTGTCAGCGCCACGGCCACGCCGCCAAACAACAACACCATGCTCATCGCTGCGCCCCCGTACTAAACCGCGCAGTGACGCCCGGCTTGATACCATGCTCCTTGGCACTACCCGCCGGCAGCTCTAACACATACCGCGCCGGAACTGGCGTGTGATATACCTCATGCGGCTCGTTGTCGGGCCAGACATCACGCTTGACGTGCACGACCTTTTTCTTGGCATCTAGCCAGATAATATCAATCGGGACGCGCATATCCTTCATCCAAATTGGTATATCACCGTCTTTCTCGGCCACGAACAACATCCCCTCGCTCTTACCCAGCTCCTGCCGACCGCCCAAGCCCCGCGCCCGCGTCTCGTCCGTATCAGCGACCTCTACTCGAAATGTGCCCTTGCCGATGTCAACAGTCGTGTACGTTTTATTCATCTGGCGCGACACCGCCCATACGCCGTAGCCGATCCCGGCCAACACGCCGAGCACGATCATCCAAACGATGATCCGCTGCACTATCGACGCCGACTTTGCACTCATACCTTCATTATAGCAAGCTTATCGTCAGGCGCCGACTTTATCTTTTTGTTGCCACGCTTGGCGTTGCGATTAATATAATCAATAATCCGACCAGCTACATTGCGGCCCGTGACTTTTTCGATGCCAAATCCTGGACTGGCGTTCACCTCCAGCACCAGCGCGCCGCGGTTCGAGCGCATAAAATCAACGCCGGCTACCACCAAGCCCATCGCCTTGGCGGCCTTGACGCACATTTTTTGCTCGTCCGGCGTCAACTTAACGACCGTCCCCTCGCCGCCTTTGTGCAAATTGCTGCGAAAATCATCATCCAAGCTTTGCCGCTTCATGCTGGCCACCACCTGGCTACCAACCACAAATGCCCGAATATCGGTGCCGGCCGACTCCTTGATAAATTCCTGCAATAGCACGTTTGTGCCGTCAGAATTACTGAGATAAAATGCTTGCATGACCGACTTGGCAGCTTTAATTGTCTCGGCTAACACCACGCCGTTGCCATGTGTGCCGCGCGCCAGCTTGATAATCGCCGGCGTACCGCCAATCTCATCCAGTAGCACATCGATATCCGTTTCGTTGCGCGAGAACACCGTCTTTGGGATCGCCACACCAGCCCGCGCCAGTAACTGCGTCGAGCGCAGTTTATCCCGCGCCCGCGTAATGGCGATTGACCGATTCATAAAAAACGCCTGCGGATTCGCCATCTCTAGCTGCCGCACCACTGCTGTCCCGTAACGCGTCATATAGCTAGCAATCCGCGGGATGAGCACATCGAAATTACCGATCTCCTTACCACGATAAATAACCTTTGGGTGCCGCTCATCAATTGACACATAACAATTTTTATACTTAATAACCTTGACTTGATGACCACGTTTTTCAGCCTCTTCTCTGAGACGGAGGGTGGAGTAGTTGATGTTACCGTTACTGAGGATTGCAATATTCATGACTACTTATCCTTTGGTTTATGGTATTTTTTATAAAATTTGTGAGGATTTTCAGCTAGTTCTCTATTTAGCCTTATAGTCTGTGATTTCTTCGGGTTCTTTACTTCATTCATACTTACGTCAACCAAAAACTTACCGCTTAATGTCCGTCGTCCAATTAGCACTGGAAAATTATGCACAGCCCTATCAGACAGGCTAAATAACGCTTTAATCTTCTTGCCGGCCAATATAATGGTAAAATGTGTCCGATATTTTATAATTTCATGGCCAGAGGCGCTCTTAACCATCGCTACCGAATAATCGGTACGCCGAAACACCTTGCCGTTATAGTGGGGCGACCCCTTGCCGAATAGCGAAAACTTTAACACGCCATCTTTATCAACGCGAATATTACTTGCCCACACTGATGAGCCGTCCGCACCGGTGTCAACCTTAGCTGCTACACCGATAGCACGGTTACCAAAGTTAACACGAACGGTACGGCCAAGTACAGGCAGACCCATCTATGCAAACTCCGCCTCAAAACTATCTTGGATAAACTTAATTGAGCGCTCAATATTATCGTTGACGATCACGACAACGACGTCACCGGGATGCACAATTTCTGCGGCACGCTGGATCGCTTTGTCCTCACGTATGATTCGCTCCACATTCATATTATTGTCTCTCAGCTCATCAGTCAACATCTGTGATACATAGCCGATCTTTTGTGGAAAACGTGAACCATTTAGTGTTGCATCAGGCTGGCGCCAATAACCGTCAATTTTATCGTAAATAACAAAGGCGTCGTAAATTTTCGCGATATATTCAGCCGTTTCCTTAATCAATTTTTCTGTCCTGTCGTAAGCCAAACGTACCACACCGATCACTCGACCACCCTTTCCCGTCATGGTGCGAGCTAGCTCGGCAACTTGTCGCAAGGAAAACTTTTCGTGCGCATAATCAGCTAAGATCTTCACACCTTGCTGATTCTGCAGCAATGTCAGACGACCACCATATTTATCAAGTCGTACCGCTTCAAACGCTAGGCGTAAATCGTCCGGAAGCTTACCATCAAAATAACCATATATTGCCCCCATCGCAGATAAAAGATTCCAAACCGACGGCTGAAATTTACCACCAAACGACCATGGAATAGTTGATATGTCTGCCAGAATTCTTTTCTCGTCACTCTTTAGCAAGACAATCTGACTACCAGACTCATCGACAGTGATAGCCACCCCGCCAGATCGCAAATGCGCCCCAACATCAAAGTGTGAAAATGCAAAGCCAACCGGTAATTTATTGACACTATCAGGAATTTTATCAAGTGCTTTAGCGACATATTCGTCATCGGCATTAAACACTGCCCAACCACCTGGCTTAATACGCTGAAAGACAAAATCCTTCGCACGGACAATATCGTCTTTACTCTGGATCCGATCAGAACTACCGATATGGTCCTCAAAGACGTTAAGAAAGACCCCTACTTTATGGTTTCGATATCCCAGCCCGGAGGAGGCGCTACTGCCAAGAGCCGCCTCGAATACTGCAACACCATCTACTAACTCCGGATTACCATGAATTTCCCATAAATAACGCCCCGGGCATACTGTCGGCACCAAACGCCAAGTTCTCCTAGAATCATCCAGCGTGCTTCGACGCACACCATTCACAAAATGCCCCGTTGTATCGACTTTTATTGTATGAAGATTAAGATGGCGCAAAACATCCTCAATAACATGAACTGTTGTTGTTTTGCCCTTTGTGCCAGTAACCGTGATGATTGAATCAAATCTATGCATATACGAATCAATTTATATCATATAATGATTACAAAGTAAACCACTGTTGTGATCTAACATACCGTTAAAAATATAAAATGTCAGTTAGCACATCCAGCCACATTCACAGTATAGCAAAGACTACGAAAACAACCCCCGCTTCCGTGCGCCATCAAACTGCTCCAGGAGTTCTCGCTGTTTCTTGCTGAGCTTAGTTGGCGTATCGACAATGACGCCGACAATGTGCGGGCCGCGTTCATCATTTCTCAGATGTGGCACGCCGTGGCCTGACAACTTAAAATCAGTCCCCGACTGGGTGCCGGCTGGGATTTTCATCCGCACCGTGCCGTCCACGGTTTCCACGTCAATTTCCGTTCCCAATGCCGCATCAACCATCGAGATATGCTCTTCTGAAAGGATGATATCGCCTTCACGCGTGAACTTCTTATGCGCTTTGACCCGAATGTGAACGTATAGATCGCCGCGCGGTCCGCCTTGAGCAGCTTCACCGCGATCACGCAGGCGGATCGTCGCGCCATCATCAATGCCAGCTGGGATCTTGACCGTAATCTCCTGGCGCTGGCGAGTCGTACCCTTACCGCCACAGACTGAACAGTTTTGCTCCGGAATCTTACCGCGACCGTGACAGGTCGGACAAGTGACTGCTTGCTGAATTTGTCCAAAAATCGAGTTCATGACGCGAGTCTGTTGACCAGAGCCCTTACAGTCCTCACAGGTTTTCAAGCTATGGCCCGGCTCGACGCTATCGCCATGACAATGCTCACACTCAGCGTCTAAGGTTATGTTCAGGTTCTTTTCTGCACCAAACACCGCTTCCTCAAAGGTTAGCGTCACATTGGTTTCAGCATCACGACCACGCCGCGAGCCACCCCGTGAACCAGTCGCGCTACCACCGAAAAATTGGCTAAAAATATCGCCGAACATGCCGCCATCACCACCAAAGTCGAACTGCACGTTTTGCCCACCAAAGCCACCAAATCCTTCGAACGGATTACCGCTAAAGCCACCGCCTGCTGCGCCGCCGACACCAGCATGACCGAACTGGTCGTAGCGCTGGCGCTTTTGCTTGTCCTTTAGGACTTCATATGCCTCGTTGACCTCTTTAAATTTGGCTTCATCGCCACCCTCTTTGTCGGGGTGGTACTTCACCGCTGCCTTACGAAAAGCCTTCTTAATCTCATCCTCAGAAGCGGTTTTCGACACACCTAACACTTCATAATAATCGCGCTTACTCATATGTGTTCATTATACGCTTTTAGCACTCGACATGCAAGAGTGCTAGCCTCGCCCGTGGTATACTTAAAATGTAGGAGGTGTTATGAAACAAACAGCAATTATCAATTCAGAAATCAAGGCCCGGTGCGCCGATCAAGAGTCGGTGCGCCAATATCTACGTGAGCACGGCGCGGACTTTAAGGGGACGGATCATCAAATTGATATGTATTTTGATGTACCCGAGGGGCGCCTGAAGCTACGTCAAGGACCGATCGAAAATAACCTTATCTTTTATCAGCGGGCGGACACCGACGGGCCAAAACAATCGACTATCAACCTATCGCCGGTCGCGCCGGACTCGACCATCGGCGAGGTGCTAACAGCAGCGCTTGGTGTGCGTGCGGTTGTTGATAAGCAGCGCGAGATTTACTTCATCGACAATGTCAAGTTTCACATCGACACCGTTAAGGGTCTCGGGAATTTTGTCGAAATTGAAGCTATCGATGCCAATGGTAAACGAAACGCCAAGGAACTGGAACAGCAATGCTCACACTACATGCGTGAACTTGGTATCAAGGATACGGATTTAGTGGTTGGCTCGTATAATGATTTGTTGGAGTATGGTGACGATATTCAAGCGACATAGGGCCCTTCTACGCTGACCTTTTTTAGCCCAGTCCGTATTTAGTATAGTTGTGATTTGACATACTATACATTATTGTTATATTTATAGTTACTATGATCTTCCGCACAATGCCTCGTCCCGATCTTGAAATCACCTGGTATCGCCAGAATGGGTTGTTTAATTTCACCAACTCAGATGACAAGCCAGTAATCGGTATATCGGCTCAGACATGGGAAGATTATCTAAATCATATCGAAAATTTGCCAAGTAAATTTTCAGGACAAGTCATTAGTCCAGAATTGATAACCATTACTGATATACCACTTGAGAAAGCGACAAGGTTTCAACGAGAAATTAGTAGAAGGATTTTGCAACTATGCGAACTTTCACGCGATTTACCCAATGCTGACTTCATGGTTGGCACGCCCAGTTTTTATGATGATACGGAATTGCCCTATAATACTCTCTTGAAGATCACCAATGGTCAATACAAAACAAACGTACGGAAATGGCTACTTACACCCAGTGAAGAGGGCAACTTTTGGCCAGCCTTAACTACTCAAGCACTCCAACAGCCATATTCAACTCAGTCATTAATCTGCGCCGACATGATCGTGGCGCCATCCTTTCTGCATGAAGATACTCGTCATGTACAGGTTAGCGCCTGTTGGGCAACACCTGGCTTTAGCCATCCCAACTACCAGCCGCCGCCAGATGAGGAGCGCTATACAGATGCAATGATCTATGCGATTAATCAACTTTTTACCGCTCACTCTGTCCAAGATCTTGTCGTAGTTGATCGCGCGCCGCCAACTACCGAAGTTCCACCGCTCAACTGTGTCGTCCAGCGAAAAATATAATACCCCGGAGACTTGGGGTATTATATTAGCCTGCATTAGACTCTGCTATTTCTCGTTGACCACCTCGCCTTCGACTGGTTCGTCCTTGTCAGATTTTTTGTCGTCCTTAGACTCATCAGCCTTTTTGTCCTCAGCGGCTTGCTGGTACATTTTGGCGCCGATTGGCATGATGGTATCCTGCAGTGCCTTGGCTGCCGCCTCTAGCTCGTCTTTGTCGTCAGCGTCTTTGTGTTTTTCTGCTTCTTTGACCGCTTCGTCAATCGCCTTCTTGTCGTCGTCAGAAATCTTATCTTTGAACTCATCCGGCATTTTCTTTGCTTGGTAGATGGCGTTTTCTAGCTGGTTTTTAGCGTCAACGGTTTCACGTTTTTTCTTGTCCTCATCAGCGTGCAGCTCGGCTTCTTTTTGTGCCTTTTCGATATCTTCCTTGCTCATATTGCCAGAGTTTTGGATGGTAATCGATTGCTCTTTGCCAGTGCCTTTGTCCTTGGCAGTAACGTTAAGAATACCATTAGCGTCGATATTAAACGTCACTTCAATCTGCGGCACGCCGCGCGGTGCTGGCGCGATACCGTCAAGCACAAAGCGGCCCAAGCTCTTGTTGTCATTGGCAAATTCGCGCTCACCCTGCAAGACGTGAATCTCCACTTGCGGCTGATTGTCAGCGGCGGTCGAGAATACTTCTGACTTACTGGTTGGCACTGTGGTGTTACGCTCGATCAGCTTGGTCGATACGCCGCCCATCGTCTCAATACCAAGGCTCAATGGCGTCACGTCCAGCAGCAGCACATCCTTGACATCGCCGGCCAACACGCCACCCTGGATAGCCGCACCGACAGCCACCACTTCGTCTGGGTTAACACCTTGCATTGGGTCTTTACCAAACAACTTCTTTACCCGCTCAACCACTGCTGGCATGCGGGTCATACCGCCAACCATGACGATTTCATTGACGTCAGATTTTGATAATTTAGCATCTTTGAGTGCCTTTTCGACTGGACCATCCAAGCGGTCTAACAGATCTTTCACCAAGTCTTCCAGCTTCGCTCGTGTCAGGCTCAACTCAAAGTGCTTTGGCCCGTCAGCATCGGCGGTGATAAACGGAATATTGACTTCATATTCAGTAACCGTTGACAGCTCCTTCTTAGCTTTTTCGGCCTCATCCTTGAGGCGCTGCATGGCCGCATTGTCTTTGCGTAGGTCAATGCCTTCTTTAGACTTAAAATCATCCAAGAAGTAGTTAACAATGACATTGTCGAAGTCCTCGCCGCCCAGGTGGGTATCACCATTCGTCGCCTTCACCTCAAACACGCCGTCGCCGAGTTCCAGGACGGAAACGTCGAAGGTACCGCCACCAAGGTCAAATACCACAATGGTCTCGTCATTCTTGCCTTTTTCCAGGCCGTACGCCAAGGCAGCAGCCGTGGGTTCATTGATGATGCGCTTGACTTCCAAGCCAGCTATTTTACCAGCGTCTTTGGTTGCCTGGCGCTGCGAATCGTCAAAGTAAGCCGGCACGGTGATGACAGCTTCGGTGACTTTTTCGCCCAAGAATGCCTCAGCATCAGCTTTGATTTTACTGAGGATCATGGCTGAGACTTCTTCTGGCGTGTATTCCTTGCCGCCCATTTCCACGGCCACACCCGCACCTTTCTTGACGATCTTAAACGGCATGAGGCCACGGTCTTTTTGGACTTCTTTGTCATCAAACTTACGGCCAATAAAGCGCTTGACACCATAAATTGTGTTCTTTGGATTAGTCACGCGCTGACGCTGCGCCACTTGTCCGACCAAGCGTTCACCTTTTTTATTAATCGCCACCACTGATGGCGTCGTGCGGTTACCCTCAGCATTAGCGATAACTTCTGGCTTGCCCGCTAACATATACGCAAAGGCGCTGTTGGTTGTACCGAGGTCAATTCCAATAATTTTACCCATATGATTCCCCTTTCTTTGTTATGATCACATCTGGTTTTTGCTTATATTCTATATTCATTTTAGCACTCTTTATTCACGAGTGCCAACTATTTCAGTATAAATAATTAGCACTCCCGTGTCAAGAGTGCTAATTCAGGTTTTTACTAGTTGCTAATTATGCCGCTGGTGCGGCAGCGTTTGGTCCGGTTTCCGCCTGTTCCGGCGCTGACGGCTGGCGCGTCACCTTAACCATCGCGTCGCGAATCACTGTACCGTCTAGCGTGTAGCCGGCACGCAGTTCCTCAGCAATAACTTCTTTTTCGCCCTCGGCTTCTTCATTAAACTGGATAGCTTGGTGAAGTTCGGGATTGAACGGCGTGCCAGGTTTAGCGTTAATTTTCTCGAGGCCAATTTCTTTGAGCTGCTTGTCAAGCTGTTTATTCAGGCCAGACACGCCTTTCACCCAAGCATTATCCGCTAGCTCCTCCGGCACATTAGCAGTCGCCCGCTCAATCGTATCAATCACTGGCAGCAGTTTCATCACCGACTTCGCCTGGCCCATTTGATGCGCTGACTGCTTTTCCGCCTCGACGCGCTTGCGATAATTCTCAAAATCGGCCCGCGTCCGCTGCAAATCCAACGTCAACTCGCCCAACTGCTGCTCCAAATCTTCAGCTTTTTTAGCCTTACTCTTCGTCATTTTTTCCTCCTTCTAAACGGCCAAAACGGCTCGTCGCCATATGTGCAGGGAAAGAACGCGATCATAGCCATGAAAATAATAATCAAAATAATCACCACTAACCACGTTGGCAAGCCGCTCAGTAGTCCGCCAATCCATTCAGCCATTACAATACCTCCTCCAACATCGCACCCGTTCGCCTAACCAGCTCCATCGTTCGACGGTAATTCTGCCGAGTCGGGCCGATCACGCCGATGTAACTATCATTACTAAACTTTGAACAAAACCTACTAATAATCAACGTTGCTCCAGAACTTTTACCAATCGGATTCTCACTGCCGATAAACACATTCAACGGCTCATTCGGTGCCGCTTCACGTAGCCAAGGCTCGATGTTATCAATCAACCTGGCAATCGCTTGCACGTGTCCACCCTCGATAAATTCCGGCTGACTAAACAGCTGCGTCATACCATTCATATACAGATGATCACCAAACGAGGCAAAGCCGAAATTACCCGTCAACTCCACCAGACTATCAACCGCACTGCGAATCGCTCGGTCAGACTTGTCAACGTGCGAATTAACATGCGCTTCGATCGCTCTCGCACTGCGATCAATGCCGCTCGGCAGCTCGGTCATCTGGGCGTTGGTGATGCCATTGACGTACAATCGATAGCCCTTGTCGGTAGGAATTCGCCCAGCGCTGGTGTGCGGCGCTTCAATAAAACCCATCTCCTCGAGCTTGGCCATTTCGCTGCGAATGGTGGCGCTGGACACGCCAAACAACTTGGCTAGCGTCACGCTGCCAACTGGCGCCGCAATCTCGGCGTATTGCTCAATAATGGTAGCTAAAATCGCCTGTTGACGTTCGGTCATAGGCTCATTGTAGCATGAATCTGGCACTCATCGCAAGCGAGTGCTAATGCGACCTTGCCGCGCGCCTGGCCTGGCTACGCGCTCGCGTAAATCGCCGGGCGGCGTCTGATGAAAACATCAGTACCGCTACAATATTCAGCCCGATGAACAGCAGCGTACTGGCTGTCGACCAAGTTATCTTGCCGATGGTCAAGGTGAGTGAATTAGCGATAACTGCCAGCCCGGATATCATCATCAATACCAGCCGCAATCGATTACTACCGCTAAATGTCCGGCTCACCAGCACGATGGTCGTGATCACCCACACCACGCCAATGATAATCGACGAACCAATCAGCCAATTAGCAATCACCGCCGCGTCATTCACCTGACCATCCACCATCAGTTCAGCCACCGTCTGGCTATGAAATTGGTCAATCGCAAGTAATTCAACAACGGTATTGATGATACTGACCGCCAGCGCCGCAAACATTGCCACCACGCCAAACGCAATCTGTGGCGGTCGCCGACTCCAAAATTGCTGTATCAATGTATCGTGCGCCACCGGCATTACCTCGTGCGAAGTAGCATCGAGAATCACCTCGTCGCGCTCCTCTATCAAGGACTGGTTGGCGCGCACTCGCCCGACCTCAAGCACTGGCAGATCGCCATCGGTCTGAATGGTGTCGCCACCGCCGTTGCGCGAATGATACCCGGTGGAAAAATCTTTCAGGGTAGTCACCTCAATTGAGGCTCGCGCCTTGAGCGCTGACTGGACGATATAATCCCGCTCGATGTCAGTATTCTCATCAATCTTATGAGTGATTTGCAAGGTGAACAGACTAAAACCGACGCTTCTGTCGTACGTGCCCGCCGCCAGCCAGTCCACCTGATGACCACCCGGCAGCAGCCAGCCTTGCGGGCAACGCCAGAAGCGCACGTGATGGCGCTTGCCGGGATTGCCGTCAACCTCCTGCTGGTAGGTAAAGTCCTGCCGCCGACCAAATAAAAACAGTGATGAGACCGGCGCCTGCGGATAGCTACGTCGCGTCAGTGTCGCCAGCATCATCCGCCACGATGAACGCACGGTTATTTCCTCCGCTAACGTCCAGCCAGCCGCGGTCATCGCTTGATGGACCTGTGCCTCCGAGCCGCGTAAGGCTAGATTAACTGGATCACCCAGCAGCCCGTCCGCCGTCCGTGTCCGCCCGATGAAATAATTCGGTACGTATAGACTACTCAGGATACGATGCAGCCGCGGCAGTGCCAGGTAAGCCGTAATCAGCCACACCACCACAAACAGCCCGACCATCCACCAGCCGCCCGAATGCCAACCCTCGCGCCACACGAGCCACGCCAGCCAGAACGACGCCGCACCGGCTAATAAGAAAAATATCTGGTCAAGCAACCCCGACAATGACCAAAACGGCCGTCTCAGCGAAAACGACGACTTCTTCGTCGCCATCTAGACTGCGTCCTCACCCATCAAATAATCAAGAAGGTCCCGTGCTATCAACCGCGCCTCATCATCGCGCCGGTTGAATACGTCACCGCGCTCAATAATTTCGCCGCAAACCCGCACCGCTCGAGTCAAATCATCATTGATAATCACGTGGTAATACGGTACTTCCAGCGCGTGACTGAGCTCGGCGATGGCCGACTGGCGGCGCTTCGGCCAGGCCGTTTGAAATTCTGCTTCCGTCGCGTACCGCTGCTTTAATCGCTCCAGCCATGTCGGATAATCCGGCGGCACGATAAAGATAGCGATACAGCCCGGTGCCAATTGCTCATACTCAGCCACGCCCTGTACGTCAATGTCGGTGATCGCCGTCTGCTGATGATCGTGCGCCAACTGCAGCTCGGCTGTCGAGGTGCCATACACCTTGCCGTGGACGAACTTGGCCTCAATGAACTGATGATTTTTGAGCATGGTCAGTGCGGTTGCTTGATCAATAAAATGATAATCAACGCCGTCGCGCTCTGGCTGACCGTTATTTGCCCGCGGCTCCCGCGTGGTGTGCGACACGATATCACGAAATGACGGCGATCGCAATAACCGCCTTTTAATCGTATCCTTGCCCGCGCCGGAAATACCGGTTAGCAGTGCAATTTTAGTATCTCGTACTAGCGCGATGGCCGCTTCGATCGGCTGGTACTCCCTAATGACACGTTCAAGATCTGACATATGAGTATTATACCAGATTATTGACTAAGCTTCCGGGGGCAGCTGCGACTTCTTATCTATGCACCATGTCCATCGCCCGAATATGCGGCGGACGATGCGTTAGCTGAGGGCGGCGAGACGGCACAGCGATGTGAGCACGGGAATGAGCGGTGGCTTGCGGGTGGGTCAACTCCTTTGGCTGTGGCGGTAATTTTGGCTGGGTCGGCAGTTGGTGCGGCTGGGATAGTGGGCGCTTGATAGTCAATTGCGTGTCGGTGCGTGGTGCATCAGCACGAGGTGCGGCCGCTGCAGGATTGAGCGGACGAGTCGGGCTCGAAGGCTGAGATGAAAGCGGCGGTTTTGTTAGCGGCGGGTGCGGCGGATGTGATGAGAGCGGCTTGACTGGCTGAGCCTTGACGGAAGAAAGTTTGTTGAGCGGGCGCTTGGCCGGGGCCGGCGCCGAAGCAGTGGGCTTGATCAATGAAGCGCGTGACGGTGAGAGGGCGTGCTTTGGCGGCTGGGGCTTGACGGATGGCTTGGTAAATGATGCGCTTCGCGAGCGCTGGACGCCACGCGGCGGCATAATGTCATGAAAGACTGCCGGCTTTTTAGGGTAAGGTTTAGCCGGCGGATTGGGAACGGGAGTCTTTTGAGGAGCGGCAGAACGCGAGCGAGGTAAATGAGTAGAAGGTTGCGGCGGCACAACGCGAGACGCAGCCGAAGGACGAGCCGGCTGCGCGGCTACAGTTTGCCGCTGAATACTATGACGCCGAGCCGGAGCGGAGTGAGGAGAACGTGGCGCGGGTGATGTGGGAGATGCGGCGGGTACTGATGCAGCCACTGGACGCTGACGCGGCACTGGGGCTCCCGTATCAACATCTGATACCTCACCCTTACGGCGTTTACCGAGCCGAGCTTTTTTGAATAGCTTTGTCAACTTCATCAGCGCCACCTCATCCCCTGGGAGATGTCGATACCGAAAATGATTACGGTCAGCTGGTCGATATGACTCTCCTTCCTCTGATTGATTCTGTCACCATTATACTGGTTATGCTCAGTGATTTCAAGCAGCCAACCGCTCAGCCACTAGAGCAACTCGTCCAGCACTGATTGCCAATCAGGAAACTGCGGAGTACCGAAATGAATGTGCCAGCCAACAAACTCAGCAGCACCCCTGGCCGTCCGATCATCGATCAAAATATCGCCGCGGCTCAACTGTTTGACCGACGAAAAGATAACCTTACGATAGAAAATATTTTCCTGGCCATCGCCGCCAAAATACTTCTTCACCCACGCCAGTTTGTCGCCCAACGCCGTCGGATTTTCCCATGGCGATGACGACAGGATGTATAAATCATACTTTTCTTTCAAAGCATCCACTGCCTCAAGGGCGCCCGGCATCGGATCCATCAATGCAAAAACACCCGGAATATTGTCATACTCACCCGCAAACTTCTCAAGCATCTCGGGCGGAATCTTCGTCAAAGCTGATTCAAAATCAACCAGCACGCCATCCATATCGATGTAGATGATTGGTTTGCTATTTAATTTCATAAATTACTTCACCAATTATAGCACTTTTGTAGTACAATAAAGACGTCTACATCTAGAACATGTCCAATCGGGAGTTGATTCACACGCATAATGGGCAGCCGTTATCGGACGTGTGAATTTACGTTCTAGGTGTAGACAGCCAATTTAACGGCTGTCCTTTTTGTTGGGCAGCATTCCTAAAGGAGGGATTATGAATACAAAAGAGAAAAAGCCAATTTACAAAAAGGTTTGGTTTTGGGTATTGGCTGTTGTCATCATAGGCGCAATTGGCGCTGGCATGAACGGCACAAAGAATCAAGCCAATGAAACGACCAAATCAACCAATAACTCGACAAGCCAATCACAACCGGAGCAAAAAACCAGTGAAAACAAAGCACGCTTGACACTGGATGACGGCTGGAAAATTGATAAAAGCAATCAATATCTCACAAAGGTTGTCGGCACGGTTTCAAATAATTCTAACCAGGCAATTAATGGCTATATTCAAATTACTTTTTCAGGACTTGATGCTAGTGGCGCTAATGTCGGAGATTGCCTTGCTAATGCTAATACTGTTGATGCCAATGGCAAGTGGAAGTTTGAAGCAATGTGTTCTGGTCAAAATATCGAGACAGTACGGTTCAAAGAAATTACTGGGTTCTAATTAATTATATAGACCGCAGCATGCAATAATAAATAGTCCGACGTTTGCGGACTATTTTAATCTCTCTTTAACATCACCATAAACGCTTCACTCGGAATGTCAACCTTGCCGAAGCGTTTCATGCGCTTTTTACCGCGGGCTTGTTTGGCGAGGAGCTTCTTCTTACGACTGACGTCACCGCCGTACAGATAGCCGGTAACGTCCTTGCGATAAGCTCCAATATTCTCGCGGGCAATGAACCTGCCACCAATCGCCGCCTGCAGCGCCACCTCAAAGCTCTGGCGTGGCACCACGTCTTTGAGTTTTTTGACGATCTCCCGACCCAAACCTGGCGCCTCTGAGCGGTGGCACATCACGCTCAGCGCATCAACCATTTCGCCCGCCACATAAAAATCCACCCGCACCAAATCTTCCGGCTGGTACCCCGCTAGCTCATAATTAAACGAACCGTAGCCGCTAGTTACCGACTTCAATTGATCATAAAAATCCGTCAGCAGATTTGCCAGCGGTGCCGTAAAGGAAATGAGGGCGCGCTCATCGATGTAGCTGAGGTTTTTTTGCCGGCCGCGCTTGGCGACAATCAGCTGAATCACCGCACCGATATAATCTTGCGGCACCACAATTTCGCCGTCAATCCACGGCTCGCGAACCTCCGTGATCTGTGCTGGATCGGGCAATTCGCTGGCTGATTTGATATCCAACTCCTCGCCGTTGGTGAGACTAACTTGATAATCCGTGCTCGGATTGGTGACGATGAGGTCCAGATTATACTCGCGCTCCAACCGCTCGCGAATGATATCCATATGTAGCAGCCCCAAAAAGCCGATTCGCACACCATAGCCCAGCACTGGCGAATTCTCCGGCTCAAACTGCAGTGCCGAATCGCTGAGGCTCAACTTTTCGATGGCATCTTTCAGGTCATTATAATCTTCATTGCTCACCGGAAAGAAGCCCGCATAGACGAAGGGTTTGACTTCTTTGTAGCCAGGCAGGAGTTGGACAGTGATATTTGACATATAGTCAATTATACCACCCTCCTGGCGAAGAATGATGCACTCCACTTATATCGTCGTCAATCAAACACAACAATATCTATAATTCACGACGGTCTAGTGCTCAATAACGTCTTTAACGGCTCGACGCTTAGAATAAGCCTGCTGCCTGCCATAACCGATGCGTAGCAAAATAGTTGGACACTCTCCGGCCAAACCCAGCGTCCTCGTCATTTCTAAGGCAATTTCCACTTCTTCGTTTGGCTGATTTAGATAGGCGTGCACAATCCCAAGTTCCGTAGTAGTCAACAAAAATCTCTGCAGCGTCCGACCCAAACTCACCCATTCGCGCCGACTATTTTCTCTCGTCGTAAAAAGAACCAGATGAGAAGCCGATGCTATCTTTTCGCGATCGGCCTTATTCTGCGCCTTAGCATTGATAGCCATCGACATGATTGGCTCAGCCATCCAGCGCGGCACATTAGGCGCGCCAAACACGGCGTAACTCAGCCCATCAAGTGTTTGATCTTGATGCTTCTTATTAAATCGCATCCAGCTTTTCAATTCAACCTTAAACGCCTCATTTTGCATTTGATGCGTATTCCCCTGAAGAACGTATTGTTCAATATCATTAAACTGTTTAGTTTGGCGCGCGTAATAATGAACCGAGATACCCTTTTCACTACGGACAGATTGTAACTTCTTTAGCGCGTCTGGGTAATTCCCTCATCTCTGTCGCACAGCCACAGCTCACAAACAACTCTCTATCGTGAGGATCGACCACCGGCAATCTTCTGTCGAAATCAGGGTGAATTTCTACTGCCGACTCGCTCTGACGAAAGCGCCACGGCTGAGTATTGTGGCCTGATGGCGCTTTGACAGCCTCAGAAACCAAAAACTCAAAGTTAGCTGGTGATATATTGTTACTGCGAGACACTCTTGCCATAATTCTACCCAATACGCAAGCCTTTCTATCTCGTTAGCTACTTATTGTAATAAAGTATACTGTAAGGTCAATCAATATTGCCGAGTCAAGCTTTCAGCCATTCTTCTTGAAATCATTGTAATCTTCGTTAGATGCCAGGAAAAAGCCTGACTATCCTACTTACACCATTCTAACCGCCTGAGTCCTGACCTTAGGCGGGCGAGAGTGTTCTATGTATTGCCAGACAGATATCGCAGGCTAGATTGGTCTATATTACCAACTCGTATGCATGTTCCTATACGAGACTATCTAGCCCCTGGCCAAGTTTGATACTGTAAGGATAAGCTGGATCAAAAACTTCTGCGCATTCAAAATCGATCGGCCGCATTGATGCAATGCGGTATTGCCCATTATCGTCCCTGCTATACTCAATGATAAAATCTTTCAAACGCCATGGTTTATCAATCCCTGTATCGCGCCGTACGGTCTCAGCGATGTCTTGTATGCGCGAAAGAGCGTCAGTCATCAGCTCTCGCTGATTTGACTCCGGCACAGCATTGTCTGCAAAGAAATTGCGGACCGTTCGCCCGCTCTCGCCATTTATCTTCTCCATCACAACAAAACCTTGTTGCCCGTTCGTAAAGACCCGAGCAATTGGCTTTGGCGCGTCAACGCCAAGCTTGCGCAGCAACAAAAGCGCCTCGAACTCATCGACTGGCCCCCGACGCTTTGCCTCCACGACATTCTTCACAATCACCTCGGTGTCGCCAGCAAGCGATAGCCCAAAAACTGCCTCACCAGGATACGGATCGTTTGGGTTCGCTATTTTGAGTGATGTCGCCGACTGCAGTAGTTCGGTGCCAATATCAGGACTTGAGAACAGTTCGGATAACTGGCCTTTTACTGCCTCACTATAACTACTGTCGATCCTCATTTCTCGCTGATTTTCCAGGCTTCTCACTTCGTAACCCAAGTTAACCGGCTCCGTGTTTTTTAGCTCGCGAGTATAGTAATGCCGGTGCAGAGCTAGCTGTGTCATACGAAAAGCCAGACGTTCACTGGGGCTAGTCGGTCGACTATACGGTTCCAACCGGCCATCTTCAGTGCGATACAAACCCCCTGCTGACTCTTCGTCCTTGACATTGTATTCTATAGTATCTACTATATTATTTCTTTCCAGCTTGTCACCTTTCAGACCCAGCACCGTTCTTGGTCGGTCTCTCGCACTAAGCAGTCTAATTCGGCTATCATAATCATAGTCTGACCCTGGCACCCCTAGCACGCTCATGATATCGTCAGGAATCGTTCCTATAAATCCAGTGTCATAGTAATGGGCGGCGTCTGGGTGCTGGATATGAGAACGCAGGTACTCGCCTTTTACTTCGTCGTTAAAGTTATTGCAAAACTTTCGCGGATACACAAGGTAGGTAGGAAACTCTATGAGCGACCCGCCTGTCGCACGGCTACTCATACCGAGTTTGCGGCGGCGGGCGTAGAGTTGAGCACGGCGCCCCACGTACGCATAGACACCGTCACGACCGAGGAATACTTCTTCAAATTCTCTCTCGCCTATCCGCTTAGTGTCCCACTCGGCAAACAGTCTATCGTAGTAGCCAGTATCAACTTCAAGTACCTGATTGAATATTTTAGCCGCTCTTTCCAGGGTTTCAGATATATCAATCTCTCCCATCTCGGCTATATAGTCTGCCACCAGCCTGCGGTAGGTCGGCCAGGCATCACCCGTCTTGTCTCCTCGCCCACCGAATAACTCTTGGGCATACCGGTCTCCGTACCGCGACGCTATATCCTTCTGTAGTTTATCGTAGGCCTGTTTAATAGTCTCTCTCAATCTCCTATCATCTTCGGTTTTGGGAAGTCGCAAACGTCGATCGGCCTGAACCGCTCTTTTGTGAAATTCCGTCCCCGGTCGAGATGATGTCACATGCTCTATGTCACCCGCCTCGTCTGCGTATGGATGATATTTCACTATACCGCGCAGCTCTGGCTTGAGTTCGGCAATATATGCACGTAACCTAGACGCCTCTTCTGCACCAATAAGCCCCTCCAGGTCAAGCTGAGTAACTTTTTGCGCAGTCGAGTAGTGGTTTGCACATGCCCACAATACAGTACTCCGTGCGACTGTGTCCATACCGTAGTATGATAAATGACTAAGGACGGCATCTGCTAGATCGTCGCTTAATTTTATCTTATCTATACGGCTAAGGACTATTTCTGGGGCAGCTTCACCAAAGACATATACGCATTGCAGTACCTGTAATTCATAGCCGGCATCAATGAGTTCGTAGGCGATACTAGCATCAAGGCCGGTAAAGTTCTTGAGGTAGCCAGCAACTACATCACCGTGGCCGGTATTGATGATTTTGTGGGCAATTTCATTATGATCAAGACCAGTAAAGTTCTTGAGGTAGTAGGTGACTGTCCCACAATTACCAGCGTCGATGAGTTTGTGGGCAATTTCATTGTGATCAAGGCCGGTGAAGTTCTTGAGGTAGTAGGCAACTGTCCCACTCTCACAGGCATCGATGAGTTTGTGGGCAATACTAGCATCAAGGCCGGTAAAGTCTGTGAGGACGTGGGCGATTACCCAACTATAGCCAGCGTCGATGAGTTTGTGGGCAATTTCATTGTGATCAAGGCCGGTGAAGTTCTTGAGGTAGCGGCCGACTCTCCCACCACAACCAGCATCAATGAGTTCGTAGGCGATACTAGCATCAAGGCCGGTAAAGCTATCGAGGTTGCGGGCAACTGCCCGACCATGGCCGGCATTGATGAGTTTGTGGATGTCATGGTTCGTCAATTGATGGTTAGAATTCTCGCTTACCAGAGTCTCAAGCAACTCATCAACAGTGTATGTATCTTCTACCGCCTGCTTAAACCCTCTCTCACCATCTCGCGCAACATGACCAACAAGAGAATTCTCGACACAAGAAAGACCTTCGTGATTCTCTGCCCGACCCGCAGAGTCCCCTGTCAAGTCTTCAGAGTCCAGTGAACCTTCGGTTATGTGTTCAGAATCATCTACTCTTATAATTTTTCCTGTTTCGTGACCGTTCATTTTTTCCTTTTACCTATTGATGATTATGGTCTATATTGTAATATATAGACACTGAACGCCGCAAGTATTCTATTCTAAAGTGTCTTACTCGCAGGATTAGGTTTGCAGCTCAGAGAGGACTGTTCCGCCATATTTAGCATGGCGTATCTAACGACTATGGTCATGGTGGATCGGCTGAGGGGATCGGGTCTTGACATGGTTTTTCAACCAGCTTGATTTAGCAAAATACTTGGTTTACTCCCACCGCCGCGTGCTATTGATCTCGTGCTTCTCAAAATACACTTCCGCCAAATTGACGTCAAACCGATTTGCCAATTCCATCAAATAATTCAACACGTCCGCAAACTCCTCGCGCAGATTATCATGGTTATCAGGTCTTTTTTCTCCCTTAAATCCCGTCTCTTTGCGAATCGCTTTCGCCAGCTCGCCAACCTCCTCAGTAAACAATAAGAATACTTCGGTAACAGAATTTTTATCCCATCCTTTTTCTTTACACGTTTGATCGAGGTGTTTTTGTAATTCAGTTAAGCTTATTGTTTGTGGATTCATACTTCTCCTCTACTTATCTCGCTATCGACGCGAATGGCTTGCGTTTATAATTTAACATCCGGCAAGTCTTTCAGCTTCTTGCCCTCAAAACAAAAATATGCTGCGCCCTGGTAGGCACCGCTGTTGTTGACTTGATTTTTATCCTCAAATATTTTTCGCACCAGCGGCGACAAAAACCACCTCTGCCCGCCATATTCAACTTCGCGCTCGCCAACAATTTTTGCTACAATTGTTTTATCTTTGAGAAAGACAACCTCATCGCCATTTTTGAGACCTTTCCGGTAAAAGCTAAACTTTTGATTACTGTTTTTGGCTTTGGTGATTTTATCAAATTCCGCTTCTTTATTTTTCTGCTCCGGAAAGACCACCTCGCCCTCAAACGATAGCAACAGCTGCCGTACCAAATCATAATCAAGCGCAAAAAGCTCGCTACTGCCGACTCGATGCTTGGCGAATATTTCGTGCAGTAGCGTTTCCTTTTCGGAATAGTCAGCCACCTCGATCGCAAACAACCGCTTCAAACCAACCACATTGTAGTAGCCATTCGCCTCGAGAAAGCGCATCCGCTCTGGGTACTGCTTGGTTTGTGTCTTGCCGATTTTGATAAGGCCCGACACTGCGGTGGTCATGACGTAGATGATGCCTTTGCTCATTATAATTCCTCCTTATAACTAATATTCTACACTACTTTCACAGAACCTAGCTTGTTGAAGAATCCCTATTTATAACCTGAGAAGCCTCCAGCCGGTCTCTCAGTTGAAAATATTGGCTGGCAGACACTTTGACCGGGTCGTCTGAAGTATCAATCACAGTTTACTCTGCATTTTCTCAACGTAACCGTGTCAGCTACCCGCGCCTCACGAGTGGTGTTGAGGTTGGTAATAATGTAGCCGGGTAGCAGTGTTTCCTTTCCGGAATATTCAGTCGCCCCAATCGCTCTATACATAATGTTGTAGCATTTTATTCTATTTTATAAATAATGGCAGCTCATTCTTAACTCACTATGCTTTCGGCAAAAAACCGCGCGCCACGAGCGCCTGCCAAGCCATGTCCGCCGAGAGAGATGATGGCTGAGGCGTTGAAAATCCCTTAGCAGGATAGGTCTTTATCCGCTCGTAATCACCCAGCATCAACGTCAGCATCATAGCGGCACTCCCATAGGTTGCCTCGTATAAGCGATAATATGCCTCTAATGTTGTCGGCTGACTAGTTACATACAGTCGCGGCCGCGGATACGGCCACTGAGCCTCGGCAGTTGCCAAAAATCGACGCGTCATATATGGTTTATGAACCAAGATAATGTCCTTACTCTGAATCATCATCTCTGCCAGCAGCCGAGCCGAACGGGTGATATTTTCACCGGTGTTGGCGGCTTGATGCTCAAACAGGATTGCCGAGTTCGGCACCGCCAAACGTTGGAGCTGTCGCCCTAACAGTGTCGCTTCGGTTTCCGTGGCCCTATGATAGGGATTAGCAAATCCCGACACCACGATCCGTTGACTCACGCCCGCATGATATAGCTCGGCCGCTCGCTCGGCGCTATCGATCATAGCTCCCGCGCCACCGATCACAATAGCATCCGCCCGCACCGGTAGCCGACTCTCAACACAAAGATATTCCCACAGCACATGAAGATGGTGCCAGTCTTGATCAGTGAGAGCTAGCTGACTACGCGACATGTATACGCTCTCGAGACTTTTTCAGTGTCACTGTATCGCCCACCCGCACTTCACAGTTGATGACGATATGGCCAATTTCACCGGTGTCCAGCGATGGGCTAGGATCATACCCTGACTGAGATTGATTATGACACCGCTGCCAAAACTCCGGTACCACAAACGCGACCGACGACGCTGCGAAAGCAACTGCCAAATGCGTGTTGTATTCTCTGAAGAAGGATGTCATTCATTCAGTATAGCATCTTACAAAGATGGAGTGACATCCACAGGGTTACTTACGTTTCAACTTCCTTACGAGATATCCACACGACCATCATGATAGACCAGCCAAATAGTGACACCTCCGACACTACCGTCAATGGCACCGAAACCTCACCCGCATAGTATGTGCCGACGACCTTTAGTAGTGCAACACACGCGCTCGTTAGGATAATCAGCCGAGATTTCGTAATAATTGCTACCGCAATAACACATGCAGCTAATGCCAGTGCCATCCAATGCAACCCCGCAAACAGTTGGCTCGCGGATAGCACACTTGTCTCTGAAGCAATCGGTAATCCATTTACCGGATAAACGAGACGGCCGAGCGCCATCATCGCGTAAAATGCACCAATTGTCGCGATAACGCCTAAAGCAAGCAAGACGCTCGCGCCCACAGGATGTCGCTCCCTAAACTTACCGTACAGCACTACAACGATCGCCAACAATATTGATGCCCCACATGCCAGTATTTCATCCGCCAACTGAAGAAGAGTCTGATGCTGTTGCACCCACGCCATCACACCTGAAGCATCTACTGAAGGTATCGGCAGTGACATTGCAATACTAATGCAGGCCGCGGCAAGCAAACCAAAACCCATCAGCCATACAATGCTACCAATATACGAAATACGCCGACTGCCTTGCTTCACCACTATCTCACTCCTTTGTCATATACTTTTTCAACGTCACCGTATCACCCACCCGTGCTTCACGCGTAGTCTTCAAGTTGGTGACGATGTAGCCAATTTCACCGGTATCCAGCGATGAGTCAGGGATCATGCCAGGACTAAGATGGCCAACTTCTAGTGCCAGCCCGTTAGCGCCAGTCGCCATCATATGAATTGCTTCACCTTTTTTGATTTGGCCGTCAACCACCCGCACATACAAAATCACCCCGCGGTAATCGTCATAATAACTATCAAAAATCAGTGCCCGCGTCGGGTCGTCCGGCTGGCCAGTTGGCGCTGGAATTCGCTCAACAATCGCCGCTAAAACTTGGTCAACATTCTGCCCAGTTTTGGCAGAAATATGAATAATGTCGCTTTCATCGCAGCCCAGCAAATTAATCACCTGTTTGGACACCCGTGGCACATCAGCGGCCGGCAAATCAACCTTGTTCAGCACCGGGATAATCGTCAAATCTTGCTCCATCGCCAAGTACACATTCGCCAGCGTCTGCGCCTGAATGCCTTGGCTGGCGTCAACCACCAACACCGCCCCCTCACAAGCCTGCAATGAGCGGCTGACTTCGTAGCTAAAATCAACGTGACCTGGTGTGTCGATGAGATTGAGATCGTAGACAGTTGGCTGAGCCAACCCATTCACACCAATATCTACACAAGCCCGAGAATCAGACTCGCTAAGTTCCGGGCGATTCGAGGACTGTTTGAGCGAAGCGAGTCCCGCAGAATCCCCAGAGATTGGCGAGGAAGATTCACGGCGCGCGGAAGCCGTTGGTGCGAATGGTGTTGGATCAGTTGCTGTATAGTGATATTTCATCCGCACCGGCGCGAGCTTAATGGTGATCCCCTTCTCGCGCTCGAGATCCATGCTATCGAGCAGCTGCGACTTCATCTCGCGCTTCTCCACCGTCCCCGTCATCTCCATCATCCTATCCGCCAACGTTGATTTACCGTGGTCGATGTGAGCGATGATACAAAAATTCCGAATACTAGTCAGCGGTTTCATCAGCGCCTCAACTTACCCATATCAAATCGCGAAAACAGCAGGCGTTTAATTCGCGCCAAAACTGGGTCGATTTCTGGCAGCCTTAGCCACTTAGACAGCGCACCGTACACGACAAAATTGAAAATCGTGATCGCCCCAAACTTGGGCAGCGCCCCTAAAAAGCTGTCATCCGACGCTCGAAATGGAATTACCAACACGCTGACGTAGCACGCTACCGCTAGTGGCACTGCGGCCAGCGCCATCTTGGCGACCGCTTTGACAAACGTCGCATCAAACAGCTGTGGCATGCGCCGACCTAAAATGACGCATAAAATCACCACCTCGACAAAGGCCACGATCGACTGCGCCCAGGCCAGGCCGTACGGGCCAAGTTTCACGTAGTAGCCAAGTATCACCGCCAGCGCCACATTCAGCACAATCGCAAAAATCGACACATACATCGGCGTCTTGGTGTCCTGCTGCGCATAAAATCCGCGCGCCACCATGTGATACACCGTCCTGAATAAAATCGCCATCACCAGACAACCGAGAATATTCGCCATGACCGGATCGCCATTATTATTGATAAAGTGCACTATGTAGCCGCGCGCGAAAAATGTCACCACACAGATCGGGATAATCATCCAGATTACCGTCCTGAGAAATGACCGCAGGTCTCTGCGAAATAGATCCGGCCGCTCTGAGGCAAGGCGTTCAGTTAGCTGCGGAAAGGCAGCGTTGGAAATAGCGACGCCGATGAGGTTGATCGGCATCATGTGAAGCGTCAATGCTTGGTTATAGCGACGAATGACACCGTCCCCCATCCGCGACGCCAAGTTGACTTCGGCCAGGCTAACCACATAATCCATCCCCTGATCAATTGAGCGGGCTGGTAGCAGCGACAAGACTTTGCGAAAGCCATGGTTGCGCCAATAAATCTTGAAATCATAATCAAAACCGAGGCCGATCAATCCAACCGCACTGACGATGAGTTGCAGCACTGACCCGAGCACCACGCCGAGCGCCACGCCCATAATACCGCCATCAAAGATCTGCCAACCGAACAGATTGATGCCATTAGTAAACCATAGCGTACCGATGATAATCCCGACGTTGTACAGCATCGGCGCCAGCGCATAGAAGGTGAAGCGACCGACCGCTTGCTGGATGCTGGCGATCACCGCTGCCACCGCAAAGATCAGTGGATTTACGGCAATCACCCGCATCATACTAACTGCCAACGCGTGACCAGCCTCGCTCAACCCCGGCGCGATCAGATATTTCATCAGCGGATCAGCAAAAACGATGATCAGAACGCTGGTTACTAGCGTCACCAGCGCCATGAGATTAATCATGCTCGAACTAATTTGCCAGGCTGATTGCTTGTTGCCCTTGATCCACCGTTCGTTAAATACCGGGATGAAAGTAACACTCAGCGCTCCCGACACTAGAATCGCAAACATAAAATCCGGCACCATGAACGCTGCGGTATAAGCGTCCAGCCCGACTGGATAACCAGCCAAGTGAGCTTTCTCGTTAGGGAAATACGCCGCGTTCAAAAAGCGATCGCGCAGCAGCCCCAGCAAGCTTGACAGCAACATTGAGCTCGCTAAAATCGTGGCGGCTAACTTGACTGTCAGCCGCTGATTGATCTTGTTGACAACATTACGAACGCGCCCCATACCAATTTATGCGTGCAGCTTTGCTTCCTTTGGTAGTTTCGTTCCCGAAAGAATCTCGTCCACCGCCGCTTCCTCCAGCGTTTCGTCCTTGAGCAGCGCCTCAGCCAATTTGTCAAGGAACGGACGGTTAGCTTTTAGTACCAGCATTGCCCGCTGCTTGGCCTCGGTGATCAGCTGCGACACTTCCTGATCAATCAATTTAGCAGTCTCATCCGAGTACGGCCGCTCGCGAGTCATCTTATCAAACATCAGCCCGCCGTTGTCTTCGTGGAACACTTGGTCGCGCAAGCTCTTGCCCATACCCTGCTCAATCACCATTTCCCGGGCAATCTCGGTGGCTTTACGCAAGTCTGAGCCAGCACCAGTAGTAATGCCGTCATCACCGTAAATAATCTGCTCAGCGATCCGGCCGCCCATCGCCCGAGCCAAGATATCCTTGAACTCATAGACATTGGTGTAGCTCTTATCCTCTGGCGGCAAGAACCAGGTGACGCCGCCAGTGCCGCCGCGCGGAATGATCGTCACCTTGTGAACCGGATCAGAATCCGGCAAGACGTGACCAACAATGGCGTGACCCGCCTCGTGATACGCCGTCAATTCCTTCTCGTGGTCGTTCATCACCTTAGCCTTGCGCTCTGGGCCAATTGCCACTCGTTCAAATGCCTCGGTCAGCTCATTGTTTGAAATCTTCTTTTTGTTACGGCGCGCCGCGATAATTGCTGCTTCGTTGGCGATATTAGCGAGATCCGCTCCCGATGAGCCAGCCGTCTTGGCGGCCAATTTATCCAGGTCAACCGTCTCGTCGGTCGGCTTTTTCTTGAAATGAACTTTCAGAATTGCCTCGCGGTCTTTGCGCTCCGGCAGAGTAATCGTCACTCGCCGATCAAACCGACCCGGCCGCAGCAATGCTGGGTCCAGCACATCCGCCCGGTTGGTCGCCGCCAGCACGATCACGTTAGTGTCGCCATCAAAGCCATCCATTTCCACCAAAATCTGGTTCAAGGTCTGCTCGCGCTCATCGTGGCCGCCGCCCATACCCGAGCCGCGCTTGCGGCCCACCGCGTCAATCTCGTCGATGAAAATGATACACGGCGCATTTTTCTTAGCTTTAGAAAAGAGATCACGCACCCGGCTGGCCCCAACACCGACGAACATCTCCACAAACTCCGAACCAGAAATCGAGAAGAACGGCACGCCGGCCTCGCCGGCCACCGCCCGCGCCAGCATGGTTTTACCGGTACCCGGATTACCGACTAGCAATACGCCCTTCGGAATCTTAGCACCCAGCTCCTTGTATTTTTTCGGGTGCTTCAGGAAATCGACAACCTCTTGCAAGTCCTGCTTGGCGTTGTCATTACCGGCGATATCCTCAAACAGCACCTTCTCTTTGTCTTCGCCATACAGCCGCGCCTTTGACTTGCCAAAGCCCATCGCTTGATTATTCTGCCCCTGGGCCTGGCGCATCATGAACATGAAGAAGATCACGATGATCACTACCGGCACGATCATCACTGTCAGATTCCACAGCACCTCGCCGGTTTGCGATGGCGGTAGAACGTTAATTTCGACCTTGGCGTCCTTGTTCAAACCTTGCTCGTAAATCGTACTGCCGGATTCCTTGACTGATTTCTCGGTCGGCTGTTTTTGGCCTTTGGGAGTAACTTTCAAATCATTGCCCTGGATATCAATCTTGGCAATTTCCCCGGCATTTGCCCGTCGCACTACATCGGTCAACGCGACATTCTTCAAGTTGCTATTTGGTGACAGCGCCGCGTACACTGCCAGCCCAAGAAACACAATGATTGCCCAAAACAGTCCCAGCCGAGCAACCTGCCCGACCCCTTTCTTAGTATTCTTTGGCGTCTTTCCTGCCATACGTCACATAATCCTTTCTCTTTCGTCCTAGCGAGTCACTCGTTTTATTGTAACACTTTTTACGGACAATTTCACCCGCACATTAGCGGCTGGCTGCCACACCGTTCCTGCTCGGCCAATTTTGATAGCAATCAGCAGTCGATCCAGCTGTGCTGAGAGTAGCGACACGCCAGTCAGTCGCTGCACTTCTCGGTGGAGTAGCTCGCGCGCCGGCTCAATTGGGATATGCGCCCAAAAATAACGACTGCCAAGACGTGACGACAACCGCAATGTCTCTTTATCAATCTCTCGGCGTAGCCGCCATTGCTGACGCCATAACCGACCAAGCGCCACCCGCTGCTGATCAGTCAATTTCATATGAAGCTGCCGACGCAGCTGATTACGCAGATAAGCATTTGACTGATTCGTCGCGTCCTCTACCCACTCCAGCCGATGGCGCAGTGCATAATCATATATGTCTTGCTTCGTCCATTCCAATAGCGGCCGCTCAATCCGCTGATCACCCATAGCCGCCAAGCCCCGCCAGCGCGTACCACGCCGCAGATTGAGTGCTATCGTCTCAATCACGTCATCCTGGTGATGAGCTGTCATCACGCGCCCACCCCAACGTGCCGCCGCGTCAAAGAGAAATTGATACCGCCGCTGACGCGCCACATCTTCGCTGGCTGCCGCGCCCAATTCTTCACGCCTCGTAATATACGGTACATCGTACCGGCGTGCTAGCCCTGCCACGAACTGCGCATCGGCCGCCGATTCTGCCCGAATGCCATGATCAAAGTGAGCCACCGCCACCTCGTCTTGCCCATGCCGTAATACGCTGTCGAGGAGTACCACGCTGTCCACCCCACCCGATACCGCAATCAGTCGCTTCATGAGGATATTATGACACATACTGCGGGGCTACGTGATACAATACTCACTATGCACGAGACAACCATCCTCTGCTTTGGTGATTCCAACACCTTTGGACAGCGGCCCGATATGAACGCGCGATATGACGAGTCGGTGCGCTGGCCGCGGCGGCTGGGGGTGCTACTAGCGGACGAGGCACGCCAATATTATGTCATCGAGGAGGGGCTAGGCGGTCGGCGGACTGACCTTGATCATCCTGACCCAGCCAAGCCGTCGAGAAATGGCTGGACGTATTTTCCGCCGTGCCTGGCCAGTCATCAGCCCGACATCGCCATCATCATACTGGGAACAAATGATGCCCAGCTCTGCCACCAGCGACCAGTTGAGGCGATCGTGACGGCACTGGCGCACTACGTCACGTATTGTCACGAATCAGACGTCACACCGCTACTTGTTGCACCACTCATCCCAGACCCTGCTGGCCTGTTCAACGAGGCAATCGTACCGCGATCGGCATGGCACTTTGATGATACAGCCGTGGCGACACTAACTGCACTGCCTGAAAAAATTCGAACCTATGCTACTAAATATAATGTTGCGTTTTTCGACGCCAACACATATGCCAAGGCCGGTGTAGACGGACTGCACTGGACAGCAGCGGGTCACGAGCGATTTGCCCGAGCAATCGCCCAGATGATACGTGAGATAGCGTAGAATACTCAAACGTCAGTTAGTTTGATGTCTTCGATTTCGCTGGGCCCCACCCAATAGACTCGATCGCCAGCCTCAAAAATAGGCACTGCTGCTGCCGCTAATACTGAGGAAATTCGTTCTTCTGTTAACCCCTTAAAGGCTAGATTTTTGAAAAAATCAGCTCTTTTTATACCAGCATCACCAGCACGACGTAGGATAAACTTTGCCACTTCACTAATATTGGCGTCAGCCGGAGAAGCCTCGGGCTGACGCAGAGTGTCCCACCCCCCATGGTCTTGAGATGGTAATTCCTTCGTCGGCATAGTTGGCATCATTTCGCTCATAGTTTGTCTATATCCTCCCCGATATTATTTTCACAAGTATATCATCATATCGTCAACTCTTGCAACAAGGAGGGTAATATGTTCCTCATACACTACATTAAAATACCGCGGCCCGTACAGACCGCGGATAAAAAACAATTCTGGTAGCACCGGGTGGACCCGAACCACCGACCTCAGGCTTATGAGTCCTGCGCTCTAACCAGCTGAGCTACGGTGCCACACGTCACCAATTGTACCAAACGAGTCAGAAAATCTCAACCGCCTCAAAAGCCTATCTGTCAGATGAGACCAAACTGCTACCCAAACAAAGGCCGATCCGTACTGCCCACAGAGCTAAGCTGCCAGCTCCACGCCTTCTTCGTCCAGCAGCTCCAGTCGCCGCACTACCAATGAACGTAGCTCCTCGCACGTCCGCCGGCGCTGCCATGTCCGCAGCTGGTCATTATTGACCGCAGCTAAAAATTGCCCAAGCTCGTGCTCAGTGATATCCATGTTGTTGCCTTTCTGTGTTTGTTAAACCGTGGCTTTACTATAGCACACATTTGACATAAGTGCAATAGTATGACAGTTCGCATCATTACCCGACCAATGCTCCCACCGGCTTCCCTCAGCAAACCGCTTGTGATAAACTGGAGGGAGAGGATTTTACACAAACATGACCCCGGCTATCATTTCATCACTCGCCATCGTCGCCTTCTCGGCACTGATCCACGCTAGTTTTCAGCTCAGCGTCAGCGTCTTGACCTTGCTCAGCGGCCATTCCCTCGGCAAGCAAACCGCCCGCCGAAAAGTATTGCGACTGATGAATGGATTTGTGTGTGGAGTGTTGGTGCTGACCGCACTGCTAATATCGGCGATCGTCTACTATCTGTCGCTGGTCATTCATCACGCCGCTCAGGCCGAGCAGCTGGTAGCGGCCATCATCTGCGGGCTGATGGTCGGGCTGGGTGTGGCGACTTGGGCGGTGTACTACCGACGAGGCGAAGGTACGGCCTTGTGGCTACCGCGCAGCTTCGCGACCTACCTATCAAAGCGCTCAAAAGCGACGCGTCACAGCGCCGAGGCCTTTAGTCTCGGGATGGCGAGCGTGGTGGCCGAGTTACTGTTTATCATCGGGCCAATGGCAGCGGCGGGGCTGGCAACCGTCCTACTACCATCAACCGAGTGGCGGCTCATCGCCATCGCCCTTTACGTCGTCATATCGCTGCTATCACTGGTCGTCGTATTAATGCTGGTCGGTAGCGGCCATTCCCTCGCCCATCTGCAACAGTGGCGGATGGCGCATAAACGTTTCTTGCAATTTGCAGCTGGCGGCAGCTTGATCATCTTGGGCAGCTTTTTGTTCGTTGATCGAGTACTTGGCATCGTCAGCTACGGAGGTTTTTGATGTCAGAAGGGCACCCAAACCGACCAATCATCGATGTCGTTAAGCGCGGCAAGCGGCCGAGCGAAGAGTTTGATCCGACAAAGCTCCACCACTCTATCATGGCGACCTGCCTGAGTATCCGCACGCCCGAAGGCCAAGCTGATGATATCGCCAAGTCAGTCACTCTCGGCGTGATGAGCTGGTGCGAGACCCGGCCAGAAATTACCACAAACGACATCCGACACCGCGCGACGCAGCTGCTGCAGAAACTACACACCGATGCAGCATTTGTTTATCAACACCATAAGACGATCATGTAGGGGGCACATGGCACAAAAACCAACTTTTGACTATGATGTAATTGTTATCGGCAGCGGGGCCGGCGGTTCACCAGCCGCAACTGTCTTGGCGGGCGCTGGCAAGAAAGTCGCCATCATTGAGCGCGGTACCTTTGGCGGCGAATCCCCAAACTGGGGCGACATTCCGACGGGCGCCCTACTCTACACTGCCGACGTCTACCACGAGGCCAAAACAGCGGCCAAGTTCGGCCTGCGCACCAGCACGGTCGGCTATAATTATCCTTCGCTACTCGCCTGGAAAGACACCGCCATCAAGCGCACCGGCACCGGCGGCAACCGCAGTTACTACGAAAAACAAGGCATCAGCGTCTTTACCGGCAGCGCCCACTTTCTCAGTCCTAACGAGATTACCGTTAGCCGCCGCCACTTATCAGCGCGCAAATTCCTGATCGCCAGCGGCTCAACCTGGCGCGATGATCACATCCCGGGTCTCGACGAAGTGGCTCATCACACGCCGCAAACCATCCTCTCGCTCAAACGCCCGCCCAAAACGCTGTTCGTTGTCGGCTCTGGCACAACGGCGATGGAGCTCGCATATTTGTTCTCGACCTTTGGCAGCAAGGTGTATGTCGCCGAAACCGCCGGGCGCATCTTGCCCGAGTTTGATCAAGAAGTTGGCGAGCTGATCGCCGCTGACGCCAAGGCACAGCGCGGCATGAACATCCTCACCCAGACAAAGCTGGTCGCCGTCCAGAAAGACGGCATCGCAAAGCGCGTCACCTACGCTCGTGGTGGCCAGCAGCATTCAGTGCGCGTTGATGAAATCCTCATCGCCGACGACCGCCTACCGACGACCGACATTGGCCTAGAAAATGCGGGCGTAGCATATACTGAACATGGCATTCAAGTCAGCGAAGCGATGCAGACTTCGGCGCGGCACATCTTTGCGGCTGGCAGCGTCGTTGACCTTCAGGCACAGACACACACCATTCTCAGCCACAGCCGCACCGCTGCACACAACTTACTACACCGTAATTTCATCGCGCTTGACGATAGGCCGCGTTTGACGATCGCCTTCACCGACCCGCAGATTGCTCGGACGGGACTGGACGAGGACGACTGTCTGCGCCGCGATTTGAAAGTAAGCATTGCCCTTGCGCCACTGACCTTGACCGCTCGCAGCAACATCACCGACCGACGCAGTGGGTTTGTCAAATTGATCAGCGACAAAAAAGGCGTCCTGCTCGGCGCCACCATCGTCGCACCAGGCGCCAGCGACTTGATGACCGGCCTCAGCCTCGCCATCCGCCACGGCCTGACCGCCAAACAACTGATGAGCACGCCAAACTGTTTCGTTGCCTGGTCAGAGGCGGTGCGTATTGCGGCGGGGAAATTGGCAGCGTGATGGTAAGGAGTAAATACTCCATGACTATGGTATCAGTAGGAGAAGAGAGCGAAGCGAAGAACATCGCCAAAGCTCTCGTCGAGCAAAAACTGGCCGCGTGTGTGCAGCTGCTGCCGATTCAGTCAACCTACATTTGGCAAGGAAATTTTGAATGCGATGCAGAGATCTTGATGCTTATCAAGTCGCGCAAAGATGACTTTGTGGCAATTGAAAGAGTAGTCAGGTCGCTCCATAGCTATGACGTAGCAGAGATAATCTCATTTGATATTACTGCTGGATCACAGCTATACCTTGACTGGATCGATGAGACATGTAGATGAATGCTAAACAAGAGCATTCTCAATAATGTATTGAGGGGCCTCTGCAAATTTCTCTTTCCACAGACAATCCTTTAAGGCCACACCCCCGAGAAGTTTCCTTCTAACACTGAAAAAAGTTAATAAATCCCAGGGATCGGGCTTCTCCCCGTCCAAACGTTGCATCTGCACATCATGAAGTAAACCTACCAGCGGCGATACTCTATTACTATCAAACTGAAAGGTCGGATAAAGGTGATATCCGTGATCAGGAACTGCAAGAACGCTACCGCGGCGCACCGCAGCAAGTGTAATGCTGGAAGCATACTCCCCACCACCAAGTTCTTTGACAGCCTCTTCTGTCGTCAGGAATTGATTTTCTTTCAAGAGTTGATTTCTCGCCTCATTGGCGCGTGCAATTGCCCCGAGGTACATCTGATACTCTGGCGACCTCGAATTACTCAAACCATCAGGACAGCCCTCTCTAAAATCTCTATAAATCTGACTCCTCCACTGAGCATCGATTTCTGGAGGAAACTGTCTAGCGGGTAGTTGAGGCAATGAACTTAGACGCTCTGTCATGATGTTCTAATATAGCATGACCAGGTCAAAAAGGCCAGAAACTAGGCCACTGCGGTCAATTTACGTCATAGCTTCACATGTATCAAAATAAAAACGACCTCAACTCATGAGGCCGAAAAATCAATGAAACATGGTTGCGGGGGCAGGATTTGAACCTGCGACCTTTTGGTTATGAGCCAAACGAGCTACCAGACTGCTCTACCCCGCGGCACATTGTCCATCTTAGCAAACACGAATTATTTTTGCAAGTTCTGACTCGTCCGCCGCGCACCAAAGAGGAAATTGATCCACTGCTGGAAGTTACTGGTCGGTTGCTTTTGCGGCGTATTGTGGGCGGTCGGCTGCTGCTTGGCCGCGTCGGTTGACGGCACGATCAGCAGCTTTTCGCCGGGCGAGCCACGGCCCAGGCGCTGGCGCACCGCGAGATCAAGGTACTCATCACTCTCATAATATTTCGATTCATACGCCAGCAGCTCAGTGCGTAATTTCTCGACCATCAGCTGGTACTTTTTTTGATCGACCATCTGTTGCAGTTCATAATTGCGCTGCATCGACTCGATCGACCCCCACGCCCAACTCAGCGCGATCAGTGCCGCCGCCGCAACCACAACATTATTCAGCGTCAAATAATCGTGACGCACGTGGTACCAAAATCGTTTGAGTTTCAGCATGTTCATGTTGGTTTTATCAGAAGGTATGGCTATATTATGAGGGGTCAGGTGGGGTTAGTCAAGATGAGTGAGTATACGGAGGGTTTTTATGATAGTATCCTATGGAAGGTCATCGATAGTGAGCAAATTCCAGTTTTTGTCAATACGCTCCCATGTTCGGCGCTCCCATTCAGGCGACAATCTTTTTCGAATTTGTGCCGCTGCTTCTGGATATCTGAGAGAGAAGTCATGCACAAGTTCTTCAGCTGTCTCGAACCGTCGTTTTGACACTTTAGGCGCCTCCTGTTTGCCTGTTTCCAGGGCCCTCTCCCCAAGCTTTCTCGTATGCTCATACGGCGTCCGCATTTTTCACACACTGTTTCCTCGTGAGACATTCTCCCGTGAGCTGCATCTGCGGCAGATGTAGCCTCTGGCTGCTGAGCTACTGGTGGCTCTTGCTCTCGTGATCGGAATAGTCGCCATCGTTTCTTCATCCTACTTTTTAATATAACACAAACTCTCAGGAACTAGTAGGCACATCTCCCGTATACACCACCCTCGCCGAAGCCACCACCCACAGCGAACGCCTCATGCAGGCCTACTACGCCGGAGCCATCGATGTCGAGCTACTCCGCAAAGAACAAGACCGCATCAGAACCGACAGAACAACCGCCGAACGCCAACTCCGCCACCTACAAACCTCCCGAGACAAACTCCACACCGCCCTCGACCAATGCCTCTCCGTCCTCCACAACGGACAACAGCAATACCTCGCAGCCACCGACAACTCCCGCCGCGACCTCAACCAAGCCGTCTTCGACAAGATCTACCTCGACGACGACGAGATCACCAGCAGCCAACACAAAGCCGTCTACCACTACCTCCTCGACAGCAACCTCCCAGCAGTCTTGGAGGGTGAAGCCAAGAGGCAGCAGGGCGTGGTGGCATCCGAGACCAAGACACGACAGGACGCCGTGACCCCTGACAAGCAGCGGGATGCCGTAACCCCGGACAACATGAAGAACCTCCAGCCGGTGGCCGGAGGTTCTAAGATGACGCTTTTGGTGGGGGTGGCTGGGATCGAACCAGCGACCAACAGGTTATGAGCCCGCTGCTCTAACCGCTGAGCTACACCCCCATGAGCGATATTATACCGTAAAAGTGGCCGAGTGAGAAGTGGCGTCAATTTACCCCACTACCGACCGTCAAGCTGTTCGTGCCTTCCTGAATGCAGCGCGCGCTATCGCAGCTCCACGCCTACTAATCTATCCCCCGTTCCTTATCCGACGGCTCTTGCTTTGATGCATAGGCCGACATAGCATCCCCAGTACGTGTATCAAATGCTGCAAAATAACAGCGCCGACGAGGTCGCGGCTTCTCATCCGCAGGGACGCTCTGACCAGACGATAGCTGGCTATTCGAGGGGGCGTTCTGATCAACTGGCGGTTCAACCCCCAACTTCCTCCGCCGCGCATCATCATATGACAGGTAGCCCATGTCAACATCCCTCTCAATTTGCTCCCACTCCTCATCAGTTAACTCACGATCCCACTCACTAACCGGCAACAGTTCACTCATAATTATTAAATATCACATTTTACTCATAAAAGCAAGGCTATCTCGGTGGCACAACCCCTACCACAAAAAGACTCCCGCATGAGCGAGAGTCTTTGAGGCACCTGTTTGTTTGATACCATTGTACCGGTAACCAGGTGTATAATGCAAGTGCTTATTTCTTCTTTTTGATCGTCAAAAAGCCGTTGCGTGGATTTTCGGTAACGATTCGATCATCTGGCAAGTCGCATGGCTCGCCCTTGGCGTTCTTTTCAACCTTGGCGAAAAAATAAATCGTCTGCGTTTTGCCACCGCGCAGCGTGACTTCCGTTTTATGCAAGTAGTATGTAATGCCTTTTGAGTTTGTGTGCTTATAAGCCATTCGTATACCTCCTGTTAGTATTATACTATTCTAGATTAGCGCCTCTGTTAACCCCTGTCAAGCCTAAAGCGGTTTTTGACGATACCGAAGCAGTAGTTTCAGTACCGCCAAAGCTACCAGTCGAGCAATGATAATCAGCATAATTACCCCTGTTACCACCAATGACCAACCCGCCAAGTCCGATGACCAGAGTGGCGGCACAAATGTCTGATAATACGGCGCGGTGGCAGGCGGCGTAAATTTGAGGTCAAGTGACGAAGCAGCCGGGTACTTTGCCCATTCATCATTGATACAGCTGACGTAGCGCGGGTCGGCTGTAGCATAAAATCGCCCCCAACCACCAGCCTGGGCTCGGGCGTCGCAGACTTGGCGGACTTTGGCGACCGTGTCGTTGCTGGAGCGAGAAGCTGACTTTGACTCAAACTCTTTCCAGGCCGCCTCGTAGGCCCGCTTGTACGAGTGCTCCAGAGCGATGCGCCCCGGATCGGCGTTCATGTGCGCAACCACGTAGCGCTGCAAGTCATACACCCGCCGCTCCAGTGCTCCCTCGTCACCCTCCTTGTCGGCATTGATGACGGCATCACGGCGTTCGATCATGCCAATATTATTTAGCCTGAGGAATGTCGCGCTGATAAACGACGCCATCACTAGCAAAATGACTAGCTGCCATGTCTTGATTTCTTCTAGTCGCCGAATCGCCCGACGGGTGCCTCGCTTATCTGCCATTCCCCACCTTTCTCATCTCATTATACCAAAGATGGTGAGTGAATGCGACACGGGGCTAGCGTCAGTGGTATAATGACGCTATGAGGATTTATTTTTCGGGAATTGGTGGTGTGGCAATTGGACCACTGGCAGAAATGGCCATTGGCGCTGGGCACGAGGTCTGCGGCTCTGACCGGGCGGCCGGTTTGATGACAGAGGCGCTCAAGCAGGCCGGCATCACGGTGTCGTTTGATCAGTCGGGCGAGTTTTTGCGCAGCAAGCATCAGCGAGAGCCCTTTGACTGGTTCGTGTATACGGCGGCCCTGCCGGCGGATCATCCAGAGTTGGTACTAGCGAGACAGCTAGGGATTCGCACCAGCAAGCGTGACGAGCTACTCGCTCAGATTATTGCTGATAAGCAGCTCAAGCTCATCGCCGTCACCGGTACGCACGGCAAGACGACGACGACCGGTATGTTGGTGTGGGCCCTGCAGCAGCTCGGCGTGCCAGTGAGCTACCTGGTTGGCTCGACGCTTAGTTTTGGCCCGAGCGGTCGGTTTGATCCGGCCAGTCAGTTTTTGGTGTATGAATGCGACGAGTTTGATCGTAATTTCCTCCACTTTTCACCGTGGCTGAGCCTCATTACCGCAGTCGATTATGACCATCCCGACACCTTTCCGACGCCAGATGATTACCGAGCGGCGTTTCGGCAATTTGGCGAGCAGTCGACGCGGGTGGTCGCGTGGCGAGAGGACGCTGACGTATTTACTCCGGCTAATGCAACAGTACTTGAACAGACTGATCCACAGATAACGCTGGCTGGCGAACACAACCGGCGTAACGGCACGCTGGCAGCACGGGCAGCGATGCTGGTGCGAGAGGCGGCTGCCTTCGAGATTGAGGCTGAGGCGATTATCACGGCGCTCAATACCTTTCCGGGTACAGGCCGGCGCTTTGAGAAACTGGCTGACAATCTCTACACCGATTATGGCCATCATCCGTCAGAGATTGCTGCTACGTTGCAGCTGGCTCATGAACTAAACGACCACGTGATACTCGTCTACCAGCCACACCAAAATATTCGCCAGCACGAGGTTCGTGAGCGCTACACTGATGAGATTTTTGCCCATGCCAGCGAGATATATTGGCTGCCGACGTACTTGACCCGCGAAGACCCGAACCTGCCGGTGCTGACGCCGGAGGAATTGACGCGCCAATTGACGATGGACAAGGTGCATATCGCGCAGTTGGATGAGGCGCTGTGGCACACGATTGAGCAGCAGCGAACACGCGGTGCGCTGGTAATCGGTATGGGTGCCGGGACAATCGACGGGTGGCTACGCGAACAGCTAGGCCGCAACGCTTGATCACGGTTCGCCTACTCGTCAGACTCACCACCAAGTGCTGCCCGGATATCGTCATATGAAAATCCTTGACGGGCTAGATACGCCATGAATTTTTGCTGGTCGCCGGCATATTTATAACGTTTTTTAGCGATAATTTTTCGTAGCTCCTCGTCGTCGGAGCGGATATTTTCGCTAACCAGCTGCCCTATCGTCTCGCGGTCGATGCCCTTTTGCGCCAATTCTAATTTTAGCCGCCTGACACTAGTGCCTTTCTGTAAAAAACGATGTTCCAGCCAAAAGCGGGCAAACTTCTCATCATCGAGGTACTTTTTCTCGATCAGCCGCGCGAGCACCCGCTCGGTAATTTCCAGTTTCACGCCCGGACGCTCGGTAATTTCACCGGTCTTTGGCGAACGCTTTTTGGTCGGCCTGGTTTTACGCCACAGATAATCGCGCAGTTCTTTAACCGAGCGCGGCCGCGCCAAGCAATACTCCATGGCGCGGGCGTACAGCTTACCAAACTGGCTCTCATCCTCTAGCGCCGTCAGTTCTTCGTCGCTATATTCTCGCCCAACCTTAATCCCCAGCTCACCTACCTGAAACACATCGAGGCTAAAGCGGTATTTACCGTCAATACTCACGTTAACGCGGTTTTTGTCGCGAGTTTGGAGAGAGATGTCAGTGATTTTCATGAAGCAACCTATCACTCCTCCCGGTATCCTCAAGGTAATCAATGATCTGCGGTAACGCTTTTAGCCCCGACTCTGATCCAAGATGATGACCATTGTGGACAGTTACGAATTCTGCACCAAGCCGCCCAGCAAACACCCTAGCGTCACCATATGAGCAATATGGATCGTTGTCGCTATGAATAAATAGCAGCCGCCCTGCGCCACAGCGAATCTTCTCAATATCAAAACCAGTATCAGGCCATAATCTATCAAATTGACCTGGTTCATACTGATCCGTACCGATCGTCAATCGTTCATTCAAGAATGTACCGACGAGAATTGCCGTCTCGACTACAGGGATATCGTCTGACTGCAATAGATTCAAAACTGTCGTCGCACCAGAAGAATGTCCAACTAAAAGATTATCTGTAAAATCCCAGCCCTGACTCAACAGAAAATGATGATATTCCTCCCTATTGGGCGTGTGGCAATTTGGTAGTTGCGGTTCAAAAACTTTGTAGTTATGCGCTTTTAGCCAATCGTGCAACCAAACAAACCAATGCTCTCCTGGTGTACCATCTGTCCCATGAAGTAAGACCGCCTTTCTCATATAAGTATCTTTCGGATTGCCCGTTTATATACCTCTGGCAGATTATCGAGTTGAAGCGCCGCACGAATAATAAACTTTTGAAACTCAGCCTTGCCAGCCTCACCGTTAAGCTCAGGCCCACCGACCTTTCGGCCTACATCACCAGCAAAGGTAACGATCCCGATATGTGTTGTCGTTCCAAAATCCTTTTTCCAAATATACACATCGACAAGACGTGGTGATACTAGCTCAACACCCAGCTCCTCAGCAATTTCACGAACGATCGTCTGTTCTGGTTGCTCACCCTCATCAAGCCGACCGCCGGGCAACTCCCAATCATTGCGCTCATTTTTTCGTAGCCATATACTGTTACCATCACGAACAATTGCTTTACATGACAGCGTGACTGCTAGATTTCCCCATTCATCACGCAGCGTTACTCGCTGACCAGCCATTGGCTACCCCTCTGCTTCTTTGACCTTCTCCCGAACCTTCTGGTCAATTTCCGCCAGAACCTCAGGGTTTTCTTTCAGATACAATTTAGTTTTATCGCGGCCCTGGCCAATAGTCTCGCCGTTATACTTGTAAAAGGCGCCAGATTTTTCGACAATACCGTGCGTAGCTGCTAAATCCAGAATGTCGCCAGTTTTAGAAATGCCTTCATTATACATAATGTCAAACTCAGCGATGCGGAATGGCGGCGCAATCTTATTCTTCACCACCTTGATCTTGGTGCGGTTACCGAGAATATCATCGCCAACCTTGATCTGCCCAATCCGACGAATATCCACCCGCTGCGAGGCGTAAAACTTCAGTGCGTTACCGCCCGTCGTAGTCTCAGGATTGCCAAACATCACACCAATCTTCATGCGAATCTGGTTGATGAAAATCACCGTCGCTTTCGACTTGTTGATGATACCAGTCAATTTACGCAGCGCTTGGCTCATCAGCCGCGCCTGCAGACCCATGTGCGAATCACCCATATCGCCGTCAATTTCTGCTTGCGGCGTCAATGCTGCCACCGAGTCCACCACAATCAGATCCACCGCGTTTGAGCGCACCAAGGTTTCGGTAATTTCCAGCGCCTGCTCACCGTTGTCTGGCTGCGATACCAGCAGATTCTCGGTGTCCACACCCAACCGCTTGGCATAGCTCGGGTCAAGCGCGTGCTCAGCGTCGATAAACGCCGCCGTGCCGCCCTGTTTTTGAATTTCAGCAATGGCATGCAATGTCAAAGTTGTCTTACCCGAACTCTCGGGGCCGTAAATCTCGATGATGCGTCCCTTTGGATAGCCACCACCCAGCGCCAAATCAAGGCTCAGCGAGCCCGACGGAATCACTTCAACATCAACTTTGTGCGCCTCGCCCAGCTTCATGATCGAGCCATCACCAAACTGCTTGGTGATTTGATCCATCGCCAGACCCAAGGCTTTTAACTTCCCGTCATCAATCTTTTTCTCTGTCACCCGAGCCGTACCAGTCGCGGCGTCTGTTTGATGTTTGTCATCGGTTTTCGCTGTGCTAGCCATACCTCTCCCTCCGTTATCTTATGCTGTATAGTATACCATAAATCAAGCGCCTACCGCGAGCGATGAAACTTTGTTATAATAGACCACATGAAACGACAAGCGGGCTTTACGGTGATTGAGGTGCTGGTGGCGATTATATTTCTCGGCGTGGCCACGGCGGTGGCGTTCACCCAGCTGGTGACGATCCAACGCGAGCACCAAAACGACCGGAAAAAAACCGCTATTAATGCCGTGCATTATAGTCTCGAGGAAGCCTATTACAAGCAGCACGGCTCTTATCCGGAAAAAATTACCGACGAGACGCTGCCGACCATGGATAAGAAGCTACTCAAAGATCCGAGTGGTAAAAAGCTTGGCGACAATGGCAGCGCCTATCGCTACGAACCAACAAACTGTACCGGTGGTAAATGTAAATCATATTCGCTCAGGGCCATGCTTGATGGTGAGGCAGATTTCGTCAAAGACAGCCGCCATAAATAGCTAAATCATAACCAAACTAATCGTAACAGACTGGCCGGCCGTTTTTGAAGGCTTCAATGGCGTTGTTGAGGATGGCCACTTGGTGCTTGGGATTGGCCACGTAATGAAAAATATAAGTCGTCTCCTCACCCTCAGTACTGAGGCGAATGGTGCCGTAGTTAAAGATTGTCTGGGCGATGCCGGCCTGGAAAAAGCTGGCGTCCTCGATACTACCGAGGCTGACTGTCTGCTCGTGCCGAACGAAGAGGCTCTGTTGGATTTCCTGGATGACGCTTTCATTAGTCATGAAAAAATGATTCTGTAGATACACCCACAGAGTGATCGCGCCGCCGAGCACCACCAAGGCAACGAGCAGCAGCGCAATACCTAGCACTGCTCCCGGATTCACCGCCGGAAACAGCGGAATATTAGCGGTCAGCGACGAGAACGAGGCCGCAAATACCAGCAGCACGACGACCAACAGGAGGGTGATGGCTGTAGGAATGACCATGCCGATCGGGTGGCGCTTGATGTCGAGAATGACGTACTCGCCCTCGCTGAGATTGAGCTGCGGATAATCGCGAACGGACTGGTCGTGACGCGCCTTGGTCTCTGGGCTGACTGCGGGAACGGTCGGCTCAAGCGGCCGCGCAGCATGAACAACATTTGGTTCGTTAGCGTACTGGGCACGGATCTGCGGATTGAAATTCTGCCCCTCAATCATCTCTGGCTGGATGGTGACGTGCGAGGCTGGCTGTGGCTCAATCGGCGGCGCGGTCGTCGCCGGTGGCGGTGTCGCGGCAGCCGGCGGATGATGATACAGCGGCCGACCATCAGAATCATACGCAACCGGCTGGGTATAGTCAGGCTCAGGGTTAGTCTGGTTCGGATTCATTAGTTCTAGTATAGCATATCGACCGAATTATGCGACGTCGCGAGCATGTTTTGTCCGATTGTTATGGCGTGGATTACGCTGCGCCACCCGCCGCAGATCCTCGTGCGCATCAAACTCGTCAATGATCTTATGCCCCAGCATCCGCTCCATCACATCCTCCAGGCTGACGATACCAACCGTCTCGCGAAACTCATTCACCACGATGAACAAGTGATGCTGCACTCGCAAAAATGCCGCCAGTGCATGCTGCAACGTCTGATCCTCGCGGATGTAATACACCTTTTTCTCCATGACCGCTCGCACTCGCCTACTTGTTGACGAACGGTTAATTGTCAGTAAGTCTTGAATGTATAGCATCCCTACCACATGATCAATATCACCCTTGATGACCGGAAAGCGGCTATGTCCGGTCTTGTGCAGCGCATCCAATACCAGCGGCCCCAATACCTCATCCTGATCCACCGTATCAATCACGCTACGCGGCGTCATCACTTCCTTGACCGGTACTGCGTCAAACGACAGCACACCGATGACCATCTTTTTCTCATCCTCGCTAAGCGCCTCACCCGCCTGCTCGACCATGGCGACGAGCTCTTCTTTTGACTCAATGTCATAGCCGTCATTGGGCATCGGCGCCACCGAGCGAATCATTGCAAACAACGTCGGAAATTTCTCGATCAGCGCCAAAATTCGCCCCTCATACCGCTCGTAGAGCCGCTGGGAATATTGCTGCCATAATGAAATCCGCGCCAGTGCTCCTATCTCCAATGCGATCACTAGCGAGATAATAATACCCAGTAGCCAATGAAACAACTCCACACCGATGACACTGAGCGTCACCAGCAGCACCGCTGCGATCACCCGCTGCAATGAGAAAATATCCCGCATCAGCGCATGTCGCTTTAACAAATGGCGCGCATCCTGATCACCGCGGCGCGCTCGCCGCTGCAGCTCAAACTTACTGTGTGACGAGGCCTGCGGATGAACGCCCATGACTATTACGAGCAATATCAGCACTATCATATACAGCATTCCTAGCAAAATATCGCTCATGCTGTTCATTGTATACTTTTTATGCTATAATAGCCAGAGTTAATTTGGAGGAAATATGAACGGAAAAACCTGGGCTATCTTTGCAATCGTTGTCGCGGCTATCGTCGGCGGTATGATTTATCTGTCAACACAGAATCGTTTGAACGTTAGTGATATCTCAAATGACGCAGCTATGCGCATCATACCGGCCGAAGCGCGCACTGGTAACATCAGCGAGCACACTATCGGTAATACCAACGGCAAAGTCTTGATGATCGAATACGGCGACTACCAGTGCCCGGGCTGCCGCACTGCTGCACCAGAAGCCAAGCGTGTGGCCGAGAAATACAAGGATCACGTCGCGCTGGTCTTTCGTAATTATCCGATCCCGTCGCTCCATCCAAACGCCCGAGCGGCAGCGGCGGTCGCCGAGGCAGCTGGGCTGCAGGGCAAGTTCTGGGAGATGCACGATCTACTCTACACCAACCAAGGTGCGTGGAGCAATGCCCGTGCCAAAGAACGCACCGACGTCTTCAGTGGCTACGCCAAGCAGCTGGGCCTAAATGTTGAGAAATTTAATGCTGACTTAGCCGGCAGCGCTGTCACGAAGAAAATTGACTTTGACGTGGCGGTCGGGCGACAGTTACAAATTGATGGCACACCAACCTTTTTCATCAATGGCAACAAGCTTAACCTCGGTGACGCTAGCTCTATCGAAAATGCTGTCAAAGACGCCCTGAAAAAAGCCGGCGTCGCAGTTGATGAAGCAAAAAAATAACATCAAATTGATCAAAAGCATTAACTAGTGACCAAGTAAAAATCACCCCGGTGCCTGTGGGGTGATTTTATGCCGTCCCTTTTTATGGACGAGCGCACTTATTGTGCTATGTATGTTTGCCATTTGGCAGGCACCACATCCACTGCGACCTTTTTGCGCCGACTGGTCGACACAACATTGATTGCTATTGGCATGTGTTTCGTACTCCTTTGTACTAGTGCAGCCTCACGCGCTTCGACCTTTATTGCCCACTTTATGATAAGCAGCGACATGCTTCGGCGCGAGACACATCAGCCATGATAGCAAAGACTGATACGAACGTCAAGCAGAAGCTACCTCTGATCTGACCCCTGATACCAGCCTCAAAACAAGCGCAACCGCTTGGCGAAGATATATACAATGCCGATGAGCAGCACCGTAAACCCGGTAATCACCGGATAGGCCCACACCTCGCCCTGAAACGGCAGGGCAATATTCATGCCGTACATACCATAAAACACATTCGGGATCGCCAGGAGAATGGTGATGGCGGTCAAGACTTTCATTCGCTGGTTGAGGACATTATTGGCGATGGTTGAATAGGCGTTATGGATGCTGGTGATGGTCTGGCTGTTGGCGGCGACCATGACGAGTAATTGCTTGACGTGCAGCACCAGATCGCCCAGCGCCTCGAGGTCGCGCACCGTGAACAGGCCGCGGCGATTGAGCGCTAATTGGCCGAGCACGCTCGCTAACCCCTCGAGGCTAGAGTGAAATTCGTTGAGGCTATCTTCGATGGCTACAAACTCGATAAAGTCAGCGTTTTTCACCTCGTGGCGCGACAGCCGGTGCCTGGCCGCAGCGATATTACCAGCAAGGTCATGAATCTGTTGTTCGTACGCAGCCACCGCACAAGCGATGGTCGCTGCGAGGAGGGCGCCGGGCTTGTCGGTCGTAGTTGTGAGAAACGGCTCGGCGGTTTGCGGCGAGAAATTATTGGCAGGATTAATCGTCACGAACTGGGTTTTTGATACAGCGGCCAGTAGCGGCGCGGTCTTTATGGCATTGTCTCGAACCAGCGGCAGCCGCACAAAGACATACTCAATGCCGCCGCTATATTCCATCCGCGGCAGCTCGCGCACATCGGCCGCGTCACGGACGATATTTTCATCAAGGCCGAACTGCTCGGCGAGTTCGCTTGGGCGCAGCGTGCCGCTGACATGCGCCCAGACGCCACGATGAAACTGATGCGTTCGCCCCAACGAATCACCCATACATCGCCGCTCAAAGTAGCCCACCGTCATGCAAAAATTATACCCCAGAAAACACCACTCTGGCAATTAGCCGCGTAGCCGCTTTTCCCTAACTGGCATCACCGCGATCATTGCGACAACCATCAGCCCTGAACTGATCAAAAATACCTGATGCAGCCCATCGGCAAAGGCATGGAGAATGACATTGGTAAATTCCTCCTGCTGCTGGCTGAACTGCTGTTTTGCCTGGGCCTGGGCCGGCGCTGGTAGCCGCTCAAACTCTTGAGCTGCCGCCTTGGCAATCGTCTCTTTTTGAGCATTCAGCCGCAGCAGCACGTCAGCATTCAATTCGCCAGACAACATCTGCTGGGCAGCTGGTGAGCGCTGTAAGCTCTGGATGTATGGCAGCTGATGTGGATCGCCAACATGTGCTAGGATGCCAGCGGTTAATATGCCCGATAATACTGCCGCACCAATTGTCGAGCCCAGCCCACGAAATAGCTGCACGCTGGAGGTCGCCGCACCGAGGTCTTTTTGCGTAAACTCATTCTGCACCGCCAAGGTCAAGATCGGCATCGCCGCGCCGAATCCAAGCCCAACAAATACCGCCACGATAGCTTCGTGCCAATATGGCGATTCTGGCTGTAGAATTGTTAGCACGGCGACACCGACCGCCGTTAGCCCAAAACCGGCCACTATCCAGCGTTTATATGCACCGGTTTTAGCAACCAGCCGACCGATAGTTATCGAGCTTGTTATACTGCCTGCTACCATCGGTAGCAGCATCAGCCCAGCCTGCGAGGCAGTGGCGCCAAACACCTGCTGGTTAAACTGTGTTAGATATAAAATTGCCCCCATAAAGGCCGCGCCAAACAGGCTAGCCGCCGCCATAATCAAACTATATGTCCGATTGGCAAAGAACCGTAGCGGCAGAATCGGCTGCTTGGCTCGCTGCTCGATCAGCACAAAACTCAGCGCCGCCAGTACTGATATCGTTAGTAGCATGCCCTGAACCAACGCTAGGCTAACACCGCGCTCGATTAGTCCCTTAAAGAGCATCTCTGTGTTGTCTACCGCCAGCACCAGTGTCGCCAGAGCAATGGTAATCAATAGCGCACCGATGTAATCAGGCTTGTGCGTGCGGTCATGCTTGATCTGCGGACAATAGCGAATGATGAGCACCGTGGCGATTACCCCGATCGGCACATTGATCAAGAACGTCCAGCGCCAATCACTGACCATGCCAAATAGCGACACACCATCTGTCAGCCAACCACCGATTAACGGCCCGGCTACTGAACTCATCCCAAAGACCGCACCAAACAGTCCTTGCCATTTACTACGTTCCTTTGGCGGAAAGAGGTCGCCGACAATGGTAAAGGCGTTTGCAGTGATGATACCGCCGCCGATGCCCTGCAGCGCCCGCCACGCAATCAGCCACTCGACTGTCGGCGCCAGGCCGCTCAGTAGCGAGCCGATGGTAAAGATACTCACCCCAGCCAGCAGTAGCGGCTTGCGGCCATACATGTCGCTCAACTTACCAGCCAGCGGCACGGTCACCGTGGTGGTCAACATGTAAGCAGTCACGATGAAGCCAAGCGATGAAAAGCTATTAAATTCCTTGACAATCGCCGCCAGCGCCGTCGAGACAATCGTTTGATCCAGCGCCACCAAAAACAGTGCGCTCATCACCGCACTCATGACGATTAATTTATTTCTGATTGATAATTCGTGTAGCATTGTTACCTTTCACGTTATTCAAGTATCAGTAGCCCATAAATGTAAGAATTCTCCAACTACTCAGTACGGTCTACCCTGCACCCAAGTGTAATATTCTACGCCGGATGGGCAGTGGGTGTCAAGCCGAGCTGCCGCAAGTGACATCGCGCCGTGAAGCCCATCACCCAAACCACCCCGATACCTGCAATGCAAAATAGCCGCAATGACATTCTACGGCAGCAGCCTTATAGCGTCGTATCCTTTTTATAATTTTTCTTAGCCTCTAGCAAGCGGCGATTTTGTTCAACTTTATCTTTGATCTCAAAAATTTCAACTGGATACTTTTCATCTAGTTTAGCAATTTTTGCAGCAACTGCTTCGGAAATATTGATATCAAATCGGTCGGCAAATTGAATCGCATAGATAATGATGTCAGCCAGCTCGCTTGCCATATCTTCTTTTGTGCCAATATGCGTGTCGTTCCATTGAAAATATTCAAGCAACTCATTGACCTCCAACGATAACGAAATTGCTAAACCACGTGAATCCTTCGTCTTATCCCACTGACGAGCACAGACGTGACTCATTACTAACTTTTGTACTTCTTCAAATGTCATGCTGTCTCCTTTATCTATTGTCACGTCTATGGTACTACTGATAGCTCAGTCCCAACCCGGCCTCGCCAAAACTCTTACTTCATCAGCCGTAGTCGCTCAACCAGCCAGTCTCTTGGCAGGATTGATAAAAACCAGCCAGCGCGCGGCCCGGAATCTTTGCCAATGAGCACGCGGTAGATGGTGGTGAAGAGCTCCCGCGGCGGCAGCAAACCGCTTTCCTTGTAGGCGTAAATTGCTTGATGAAACCAATTACCATCAGCCTCAGCCGACACCCCGGCGATGTCGTCAGCTAGTCGCCATAGGTATTCTTTTTGCTCTGGCGAAAACTCATCGGGACGTACCTCGTCTGCCAAGCGAAACTTCAATGACTCAGGCGCCCATCGCTCCAGCCACCGACTGACATAGCCTAGTTCCGTGATGATCACTGCTTCTTCCTTATCAACAATGTCCGCATATTCCACACTACGCCGCAAAATCTCCACCGTTTTTGCCGTGTCGCACAGAGCCGCTTGGTATGAAATAACTAGATGCGAAAATGGAACTGAACTAACCGCTAGCTGGTTCAACCCATCAGTACACAAGAATAGCAACCGTTCATCAAGTTCATTTTGCGGATGCTGCCTCATCGCCGCAAAGTCGTCAACCAACCGCACCAGGCTATCGGTCTCGTCAAAATACAGTCGCTTGGCCGGCGAATACCGAAGGATAAAGTAGCGCACTACCTCAGGCGGCAGCATATCAACAACGTCGTGTGCGTTCACGCCAGTACCCTTGCTGGCACTCATCTTTTTGGTATCACCAGTGCGATTGATAAAGTCGTACGGCACCGGTACTGGCGCATCAATGTTATAAACCTCGCGGGCGATCCGCTTACCGGTATCATACGAGCCGCCCTTCGTCGCGTGATCACGACCGAACGGCTCAACATCAACCCCGAGCAACCACCATCGCCCCGGCCAGTCCAGCCGCCAGTCCAGCTTTACCTGCCCGTCATCATACCGAACTGTGTGCTCCGAGTCATCGTGGCTACGATAGGTGATCGTTTTAGCATCGCTATCCATGCTGATGAACCGGCGATTTTTCAGCCGACCATGCTCCATGATCTGAATTGGCGACCACTGGTCATCCAGCTGCCGGCCCGATACCTCCTGGATGGCCGACTTGGCTTTGTCAATGCGGCTCAGCGAGCGCTCAATGGCCGGCACAAAAAACCCGCTCCGATACTTATCGCTAGCATAGATCACGTCCATGGTGACGCCAATTTTATCAGCACTATCAAGAAATGGCTTCAGGCAAAAATCCCCCCACGAATCATACCGATCATCTGGTGAGGGCACCGTACAGAGCGGCATACCCAAGTACTGCTCGTAACTAGCCGGCAAATTAACCGGTACTTTACGAAAGGCGTCCAGGTTATCCGAAACGTGAACGTGGCGCGCCCGAATACCTGCTTGCTTCAACGCCCGTACTACGGCATCAGCGATAACAATTTCACGTAAATGCCCCACATGATACACCCCCGACGGCGACGCACCCGAAGAAACGAGCACCTCTTTATCTAGATTTCGAAACTGATCGACGATATCATTAAGCCACTTCATATGTGCTATTATACATCATGAAAATATTATTCTGCACATTAGCCCAACCATTCGCCTTATGAATATTCAAAAAGCAGTTATCTTATTCGAGAAGATCCGCGACTTGCCATACGGAACAAGTGGTAATAATGGGATATGGTCATGCTACCAAAAATGCGTGTATTTACAGCGAGAATTACAAAAAGTTGACATAGTAAGCCAGTTGTTAATTGGCGTATTTAATTGGCAGGATTTACCAATACCTGATCGTATTCTTAAACTACGTCAATGTCGAAACGAGCGACACGTTATGCTTCGTGTATTTATTAATGGATCAGCCTGCGACATTGACCCATCAGTTGATAACAAACTCGTATCAATTTTACCAATATCTCAATGGGATGGAATTTCGAGTACGATAACTATGGCACCGCTCAAATATCTGCGAATCTACCAACCACATTCCCTACACGAGCGTATTTCATCGCGATTGCGACATCAATTCTTCGGTTGTAATCCTGAGAAGTTTTACACTGAACTCGATTCGTGGCTAACAGCATATAGAACTAAGTCTGGATTAACAGAATAAGAGCAGGAATGGTAGCTACCCTACCGCCAACTCTCAAATTTCATTCCCACCGAAACAGCTTAATCGCAGCGACATAGATAACGAGAGTCCAGGCAGCGACAGCACCAATTTGCGGCAGAGCCTCGATAAAACTGGCATGCTCAGTCATGATTAAACGGAAACCATCAGTAATCGGCGTCATCGGGATAAACTGGGCGGCACCGCGTAACCACTCTGGGAACATGTACAGCGGGAAGAATGCACCAGACAAGAACATCATCGGGAAAGACAGTAAGTTGCTCAGCGGTGCGGACTGATTTTCATTCTTTGCCCAGCCACCGATCATGAGACCCATACCTACCATCATAAAGGCCGCCAGCACCGCCATAAGGACAAAGAGCCCCCAATCGCCGCGCATATTAAACTGGAACATCAACATGCCAACGACAACCATCATAGTCAGGCTAAGCAGCGAAATAATCGTGTAGTGAATCGCCATAGAAATAATCAGCTGACCCGAGGTAAACGGCGCCGCGCGCAGTCGGCGGTAGGAGCCACGCTGTTTTTCGGCCGGCATCTGATTGGCCAGACCAAAGATGCCCATACTCATTAAACTAAATGCCAACAGTCCAGTGAATGTATAGTCAAATGGCTTCAACCGCTCGTCGCCGACCGCTTTGCCCGCAGCCTTGAGCGGTGCCTCTGGCTGGCCCAAATGCTTATTTATTTCATTGGCAATCTGATTCATCACCGCCGTTAAGGCGCTACCAGTTTGCTCGGAACCTTTGGCGTACAAGACATTGATAGTGCCAGTCGGGCGAGCATCTCTGCCCTCACCCTTCACTTCGCCGAAATCGCTGGGCAGTTCAATGATGCCGTTCAGCTCAGAACGCTTGAGCTTCTCGCGAGCCTCGTTCATATCCTTGACATCTTTAATTTTGAGAATCGAGTCTTTGGCATTTTCTTTGGCGCCTTTAACAAAACCTTTAGCAAATTCCGTCTGCGAATTATTGATAATCGCGATGTCAAAGCTGGTCGATTGATTATTAAAAATCGAGCCGAACACCAACAAAAAGATGAGCGGAAACAGGAAGGTAAAGAACAGCGACATTTTATCGCGGATGAAACGCTTTTGTTGGGCGCGTACTTGCCCGAATACACCAGTCCAATATTTTTTCATACTAATCCCGAATCGCCTTTCCTGTTAAGTCAATAAATACGTCCTCCAAATTGGCCTGCTCGACAACTTGCTTTTTCTTGAAACCGCGCGCCAGCAGCTGCTGGATCAGATTATGTGGCGTATCAATGGTGATGATTTTACCATTGTCCATAATCGCCAAGCGGTCGCACAGCAGTTCGGCCTCGTCCATGTAATGAGTTGTCAGCACGATAGTAATACCTTCACCGCGAATCTCTTTGATCAAATCCCAGAGATTACGGCGAGCCTGCGGATCCAACCCAGTGGTCGGCTCGTCAAGAAATAGCACCGTCGGGTTATTGACCAGCGTCGAAGCGATAGCGAAGCGTTGCTTTTGCCCACCCGACAGCTGCTCGACGTAGCTTTTGGCTTTGTCGGTCAATTGCACCTTGGCCAGCAGCGCGTCGGCGTCGACCGTTTGTCCGTACAGGCTGGCAAACATTTTCAATTGTTCGCGCAAGGTTAGCTTGTCGTAAAACATTGTCGATTGCAGCTGGATACCGATGATGTTTTTAATGTGCTTCGGCTGCTTAGCAACATCAATTCCGTCGATGGTCGCCGTGCCGCCGTCAATCGGCCGGAGCGCCTCCAGCATCTCTAGTGTCGTCGTCTTACCGGCGCCATTCGGCCCGAGGATACCAAAGATTTCGCCTTTCTGTACCTCAAACGACACGCTATCGACGACATTCTTATCCCCATACGTCTTGACGAGTTGGTCAACTGTTATGATTGGTTCGGGTTGAGCCATATAAACTCCTTTCCGTGCTCTCTTTAAGCATCTCATATCTCAGCGATAGAATGACTCCCTGCCAGCCTATCTTTAGTTAGTCATTATAACACTCTGTGTAGGGTATGCAACCCGAGAGGGCTAGCCAAGCCGACACGATACCGTTATACTAACCATATGCCGAAGAAGCCCCACCTCTCCATCACGCGGCCGCGCAGTCGTCTCAAGAAACGGTATGTGTTCGCGTTGGTGCTAGTACCGCTGACGGCTGTTTGTATCAGCCTCGGCGCGCTGTATTGGCCAAAAATTACTCATAAACTTCACTCGCTGAGGGTGGCCGGCAGCATTGATTCATCACGCGGCGAGGCGACGTTCCCGCAAATTGATACCACAAATTTACATCTGACTCGGCAAAAAATTATCAGCCTCGCCAAAACCGAATTCGAAGCACAATCCGCCGGTACCAAATTCAGCCAAGGTGTTCGTGAAGCGTGGTGTGCCGATTTTGTGAGCTGGATCATGCAGCAGGCGGGCGCGCCGCTGAAAAATCCGCATACTGGCGGCTGGCGCATCCCGGGGACGTTTACCTTGCGCGAGTATTACGAAGCGGCCGGTCGATTCAAGCCCGCCGGCTCTGGCTATCAACCGCGTCCTGGCGACGTAGCAATTTACCGTGGTTCGCCAGTGTTTGGTGATCACACTAACATCGTCCTCAAAAATGACGACGGCGTTTTGACCACCGTCGGCGGCAATGAGGCGAACCGCATCCGCGTGTTCGTCAACCGCGATAAGCGCTACGATGGACTGCTGGGATATGGCGTACTGGCAGAATAAGCCTGGCCCATCTAATGCGGGATCGCCCGCGCCTAACCGAGTCGCCGCATTACGCCGCGTGACTTGCCGCTAGCAAAAACGCCACCAACGCATCGGGCTGCTGCTCAGCCAGCCACGTTACGGCGTCAACGATAGCATCCTTGTTCTTGCCACCATTTTTGAGCTCATCGAGGAGGCGCTTGACCGTCCGCTGCGTCTGGCCATCATACCGATCGAGGCGCATCGCCTGAGTGACTTGCTTGACCTGCTCGTCGCTGAGAGCAACGTAGGGCGAGACCACTTCGTGAGCATGCTTGGGACTGCGCTTGGCGGCTTCGGCTTTGCGTTGGAGGTTTTCGAGGCCTTCAATCGTTGCCCGCATCAAGGCCTCCACCTCGTCCATGCCGCGTTGATAGGCCTGGGCAAATTCCTCAGAATTATCCCCGCCCTCGGAAACAATTGCCGGCAAAAACTCGATCCGCATGACTCGGTGCATATAGGCATCACCCATTTCCTCACCAGTTGCCATCACCTCACTCCACCAGGCAACGAACCGCGAATTCTCAGGATCATGCAGCTCGCGCATAGCCGGTAGCTGCGCTAATTTATCCTTAAAAAAGTGAATTAGTTTCTTGATGTCCATGTCGTTTTATTATACCTAAAAACAATGGTAAGCACAAGCGCCATCCCCGCCCAAGGATCTCAGCGCCGCTTCAAAAAATAATAGCCAATCGCCAGTGCTGCCAGTGCGCTGCCGCCAATAACCACCCAAAAGGTCACCGGACTCTCCGCGGCCGGCAAGGGCACATTCATGCCATACAGCCCGGCCACCATCGTCGGAATAGTCAGCGCCACCGTGATCACCGTCAGCAGCCGAATCGTCTCATTCAACCGCGTATCCATCACCGCCCGGTAGCTATCACGCACATTGGTGATGGTTCGCAGCAGCGATTTACAACGGCTAATTACCTGTTCAAGGTCGATGGAAATATCTTCGACGTCATCCTTGTCGTCATCCTTGAGCCGCAAGCTGCGATTGGCGATCAGCCGCTCAATCGCCCAGTTCATCGGCAGCAAGGCATCCAGGTAATCATTTAACTTGCGCTCATACTCGGTCAAGGTGACGATATCACGCGCCCGCAAGGTGTGAATATCGTCAGTCGCCGCCCGCATCTGACGATTGATGGTCGCCACCCGCCGCTGGTACTGACTTGACACCGCCTCAATCATCGCCACCACCAGTTCAATCCGCCGCGATGTCCGCACTCTGGTTTTGTCGATAAACGGCTGCCACAGCCGACCCAGACTATCGCGCGACAATGTCACCACATACTCTTTGTGAATGCCGAACAAAATTGGCGTGGTAAAATCATTAAAATCATCATCCGTATCCGGCAGCCGGGCGATCAAGTACGTCCACTCATCATCAAACTCAATACGCGGTACCTCGTGCGGATCAAGCGCGTCACTAATCATGTCCTCGTCCATCCCCAGCGTTAGCAGCTCGGACACTTCCTCTTCGGTTGGCCGTTCGCAGCGCAGCCAACTGCCGCTACGCAATGTCTGAATCGGTGCGATCGCCTCGCCTGTTGAATGCAGGTATTCTATCATGTACTCAGTATAGCTCATTTGAAATATTTTGGTACCGGTTAGATGACAATAAGCTTGCGGAGGCCATCATCGAAAACCACCAGCCGAGCTGTCTGACTGGTGGTTTTGAGTGTTTATTTATATGAGAGCTAACTCTTGATGCGCGTACCAGCGGCACCGTTGATAGCGTCAGCGGTTTTTTCGAGCGAGGTAATGATCGCCGTGCGCCCCGAAGCACCGGCCACAAAACTTAACGCCGCCTGGGTTTTCGGTAGCATTGAGCCAGCCGCAAACTGCCCAGCATCAATATGCTGCTGCAGCTCCTCGGCTGATACTTCGCCAAGCGCCTGCTCCGTCGGCTGACCAAAATTGACCTTAGCTGCATCAACCGAGGTTAGGATCAGCAATGTATCCGCCCCGAGCGTGTCCGCCAGCTTGGCCGCTCCAAAATCCTTGTCGATCACTGCAGCCACGCCGCTCAATTGACCCGATGCGTCACGCAGCACCGGGATGCCGCCGCCGCCAGTCGAGACTACCAACACGCCGGCATCGACCAGCGCCTTGATGACGGGAGCCTCAACAATTTCCTGAGGCTTCGGTGACGGCACAACGCGCCGCCAACCACGGCCCGAGTCCTCGCGCACTGTATAGCCGCGTTCAGCCTGCACTTTCTTGGCCTCTTCTTCCGAATAGAATGGCCCGATCGGCTTGGTTGGATTTTGAAATGCTGGATCAGCCTGATCAACCACCGTCTGGGTAACGATGCTCGCTGCATACTTATCATGCACACCACGAGTTGCCAGCGCATCGTGGATCGCTTGCTGCAACCAAAAACCAATTAGCCCCTGGCTCATCGCACCAGAATCTTCCAGCGGCAAGCTCGGCACCGCCTCGGTGTTAATCGCCTCCTCGTGTAGGACAATGTTGCCGACCTGCGGGCCATTACCGTGGACAATGGCTACGCGGTGGCCGGCTTGAATCAGCGGCAGAAGCTGGGCGATGGTTTCGTCGGCCACTCGCTGCTGCGCCTGGGACGAGGCCTCGCCCTGACGTTGCAGGGCGTTACCTCCAAGCGCGACGACAATGGTTCGCTGCTGATTCATTAGGCGATGGCTCCGTATACCGTGATAGCTACGAGGCTAATTATCGCAAAGACCACCATGATTGGCATTGAACGCTTCAACCATGCACGGTACGACACGCCGGCTAGGGCCAGACCGCCCATCAACGAAGCAATGGTTGGCGCCATCATATTCAACAGACCCGATGCTGCTGCGAATGCGACAACGATGATCTCCTTGCTGGAGCCGACTAGATCAGCCACTGGCGCGATGACTGGCATAGTTGCCGCCGCTAGACCTGATGATGACGGAATGATAAAGCTCATCGGCAAGTAGAAGATATAGGCGAGAATACCAACAAAGCTACCCGCACCCTTCAGGGCAGATTCGCCCCAGCTAATAATCGTGTCTTGGATGGCACCATTCTGCATCACCACGCCGACACCGGCGGCCACCGCAATGATCAGCGCCACACTCAGTAGATCGGCTGTACCCTTCAGGAAGGTGTCAACAACGAAGACTTCTTCTTTCTTGAATTGGCGATAATAAATCGCTGCGATGACTAAGGTTGACAACAGAAACAGGGTCGAGATCTCGTTGAAGTACCACTCACCAAATGGCAAGACATGATCGAGACCCAAGATAGCACCAACGACCGGTAGCTCTGCAAACCATTTATGGATATCGGCGAACAGTGTGATCCCCCAGTTGCCCCACGGGATAAGCGAGATGATCATCAGTAGGAAAGTGACGCCAAAGACCGCCATCACTGCTTTACGCGGACCGGTAAATTCTGGCACGTTGCTCATATCAAGTGCGGTGGTGGCTGGCTTATACCGAACATCATCTTTATACTTACCAGCCTTTACCTTTGACGCGTATCGCATGGTGAACACGATAGCCGCGATCAAACAGAGCAGCAAAATGATTGATTGGAGACCCAATATATTACCGAGCGGCACGTCAGCCGACTTGGCAGCGATACCAGTTGAAAATGGGTTTAACGTTGAACCAAGCACACCAGTACCAGCACCCAGCACGATCACCATCACCGCGGTCATAGCGTTGTAGCCAGCCGCCATCATGATCGGCACCACCAGCGCATAAAAGGCCACGGCCTCTTCCTGCATACCGTAGGTGGTACCACCGATAGCGAAGAACGTCATGAGAATTGGGATGAGCCATTTCTCCTTGCCCTTCATCTTGCGCAGCATGGCACCCAGTGTCGCATCCAGCGCGCCAGTCTTCATCGTCACCCCGAGGAAGCCGCCGAGGATCAACACGAAGACGATGACGTCGAGCTTCTCACTCATGCCCTTGATCGGCGCAAGTGCTGCATCCCACAAACCCTGGCGGGAGTCAGTGGTTGTCTCGGTGCCGTCATCGGCTTTTTTAGTAGTGACTTTATCAGTCTGTTTATACGTACCAGCGATGCGCACTGTCTTTTCCGCATCATTTGGATCTGGTTTTGTGTTGTACACACCAGACGGGATAATCCACGTTAGGACTGCCATCAAGGCAATCACCACAAACAGCACGGTAAAGGCTGAGGGCGAGCGCAGCTTTTTCTTAATTTTTTTCATTTTTTCTACCATGTCCGGAGCCTCCTTTACTCCTGTATTAGACATCTACAGCGTCAAAGCGATAACCGCTTTGATGGTATGCATACGATTTTCCGCCTGGTCAAAGACGATCGAATTTGGCGAGCGGAAGACATCATCCGTCACCTCCATCGCCTCTAGCCCGAAGTCGTCCCTGATGTGCTGACCGGTCGTGGTCAATGCATCATGAAAGGCCGGCAGGCAGTGCATGAACTTGACTTCAGGATTGCCGGTGAGGTTCAACATGTCACGATTAACCTGGAAATGACGCAGCTGATTGATGCGCTCAGCGAACTTATCCTCTTCGCCCATCGACACCCAAACATCAGTGTAAATGACATCGGCACCGCGCAAGGCTTCCTCAAAATTATCAGTGATAGTAATCCGCCCGTGATTCTGGTGCGCCAGCTCATGCGCGTGATGGACAAGGCCCTCTTCAGGGAACAATTCACGCGGCGCTAAAATCCGAAAGTCCAGCCCCATGATTGCCGAGCCGAGCAGCAAGCTATTAGCCATGTTATTGCGGCCGTCGCCGACAAACACCAGCTTGACGCCGTGCAGCCGACCGAGGTGCTCCTCGATAGTCATAAAGTCGGCTAGAATCTGCGTTGGATGGAACTTATCAGTCAATCCATTCCACACCGGCACGCCGGCGTGCTTCGCTAGATCTTCTACCGTTTTGTGTGCAAAACCGCGAAACTCAATACCGTCAAACATCCGGCCCAGCACCTTGGCGGTGTCCTCGACCGTCTCTTTCTTGCCAAGCTGAATATCGTCTTTACCGAGATATTCCGGCGCGATACCGAGGTCGTTAGCCGCCACCGTAAAGGCGCAGCGCGTCCTGGTCGAGGTTTTTTCAAACAATAACGCAATATTCTTGCCCTCATGAATCCGATGCGGCGTACCAGCGTACTTCATCCGCTTATACTCATTTGCCGTCGTTAGTAGCAACCGAATGTCACCCGCAGTAAAATCACCCAGCGTTAGGAATGATCGCCCTTTCAAACTTTGTGCCATTTATACATCCTCCCGTACTAGTGGCATGCTCATACAGCGCGGACCACCACGGCCACGGCCAAGCTCAGCACCGCTGACTTCGATAACTTCAACGCCGTGCTCGCGCAATTTTTGGTTGGTGACGTAGTTGCGGTCATACGTCACCACCACGCCCGGCGCAATCGCCAAGGTGTTCGAGCCGTCGTTCCACTGCTCGCGGGCTGCTGCGATCGGATCACCGCCACCACATTCGATCAAGGTAACGCTCGGCAGACCCAAGGCCACCCGCAAGACATGCTCGAGATCCGTCTCATGCGTAATGCGCGGAAACGGCTGTCCCTCAACCTTTTCCAATACGAAACAATTCATCTTGCCGCCGCGATCGCGGATTTCCGGATGAATGGTAAACTTGTCCCGATCAATCATGGTAAACACCGTGTCCAGGTGCATAAAGGCGTGCGACTTTGGAATCTCCATGGCAACGACTTTCTTAAAGCCAGAGCCAGCAAACAGTTTCGTCGCCATCTTTTCAATCGCCTCAGCCGTGGTGCGCTCCGATACGCCGATGGCCATCACTTCACTGCTCAATACCAGCTCATCGCCACCTTCGATTGAGAACTTTTCGTGACGATCATACCACACCGGCACATTCTTATTAGCAAACCGCGGATGATGATCAATGATGTAGCGCATGAACAGCGACTCACGACGACGAGCTGGCCAGTGCATCTTGTTGATCGTCAGACCGTGACCAATGGTTGCAGCCGGGTCACGCGTAAAGTACAAGTTCGGCATCGGATCGAGATAGAATGGATAGTGATTTTTCTCGATCATATTGTGCAGCTGCTGATGCTGATCTGGCGGCAGCGTAATCTCGTCCTTGCGCACACCGGCCATAATTTTACGCACCATCGCGTTCGTTGGCAGGTCCAGCAGGAACTGGCGCAGCACTCTGGTAACACGGCGCGAGCCTTGCTTCGAATTTGCCAACATTTCATCAACAAACTGCTCACGTAATTGATCAGTGTGTAGCGCTTCGGTCACCAGCTGATCGAGATACAACACCTCGACACCGTGATCACGCAGCACCTGAGCAAACGCATCATGCTCCTTTTGGGCGACCTGCAAATACGGAATGTCGTCAAACAGCAGATCAGTCAAGTAGTCTGGTGTTAAGTTTTCTAATTCTTCGCCCGGACGATGCAACAGCACCGCCTTGAGTCGGCCAATTTCTGATGTAATATGTAATGGATCCATACCCCCATCCCCTTTTTGTTTATGGTTATACTAACAATAGTAGCATATACGCCCAAGAACACAAGTATCGCTTAGCGAGCCGTGTGAATTACCGCCTACGAGGCCAAACTGCATCAATAATCGTATACGGCAAACGCCGGTATCGCCACCAGCTAACTAATGTCACCCCAAGCCAGCCAATGACAACAGGCATACCAGCCCTAGGCCCTAGCACAATGCCATACATGAACAAGCCAATATACCCCAATCGCAGCAGATACATTGTCAATCGATGAGGCCAAGAACGTTCACGATCATCCAATGATATTCCCGTCATCCAGCCGCCAATCGTTTGCCCACCCATCATGAGCGGCATGATCAGCTGGACTACTAACTCACCGCCAGCGAGAATACCATATGACAGTCCCGCAACAGTATTTCCCGCCAAACCCGGCATCGTGATATACAATATAATACCGATACACGTCCTCACCACAAGCACCGCAACCACGTCAAGTATAAACGCCACTAATCGCCGCACTAGGCCCGGCTGTGTTGTCACGGTCTCGCCATGCTTTACATTGCGCAGATCTGGTAGCAACCGACCACACCAATAGCCGACCAAAGCACCTCCGGTATTGAGCAACAAGTCATCAACATCAAACAGCCTATAGCTACATGGATACAGCCCAAACGCACCTGTCAGTTGGGTTACTTCAATCGTTAATGATAGGGTGAGTCCTAATAGTACAACCATGTACCAGCGTACAGGGTACATCACTCGTAAAAACATACCGAACGGCATAAAAAAGACTATATTCATCACTACCTGTAGAACAGCCCGCAACCCTTCAGCCTGTATGTCCATAATTGATGCGAGCGGATGTAGTTGTGGTGAGACTGCATGATGCGCACAGAACCATGCTGGATTATCTGGCATCGGATAGAGCGTAAACGCCACGAGTCCCAGTGCATACAATACAACCAAATACACCATGACCATCCTGCCGACTACTAGCCGTCGTAATCGCATATACTGTACGACGAGCAGCGGAAATGTCAAGAGCAGTGCAGCAAATGGCCAGAATGATATCGCCAGCTGAAATGACGAGGAGAATGTAGTAAAAAATGCCATCATAGCCTTAATTATTATGCAGGAAAAATTAGCTATCGTCAAATATGCCTCATTCTCGAATGATCGCCAAGGATGCCTCGACTGTCAGCCGAGCCGGATGGCGTCTCAGCCACTCATCGACCGCCCGCGCCGCGCCCGGCAAGGCTTCATTGGCGTAATCATCAACAATGATGGTCGCCGTTTCCTGAAATTTGCCGTCACACACGCGAAATGAATCGGCAATTGACTCATAAAAATCGCCGTCAAAAAACGCAAAGATGATACATTCCGGCACGTCCTCAGGAGTGAAATCAGCAAACCAGCCTTTGTGAATAATTGGCAGTTTCAAGCCAGCCTTTTTAAAATTCTGGACGAAGGTTTTACGCGGCGCCAACAGTTCACCCGCCTTGAACTGCTCACCCGCAGCGCTGTTATCCGCCTGGGTTTTTTCTGGCAACCCGGCAAACGAATCGTAAACGTGAAACTCGCCAGCAAAATCATAGGCGTCCAGCAGTCGCCGAATGAACAAGCTGGTCGTGCCGACGTAACAGCCAAACTCGACGATGTTTCCTGCCGCGCCGCTTTGCAGCACCTTTTCCAGCTCCCGCAGCAACACGCCGAGTTCTTTGGCGTCAACTTGGTCGGAAATGATGGGATATTTGGCGAGGAGTCGGTCGGCTATGTTCATAACGGTTTATTATAAATAGTCTATGGGTCATCGGCAAATAATGTTGCTCTTGTATGTTGATAACTCCATACAGTAAACTCTCAATTAGAGATCATGAATGTATATGAAATTATCAAAACATTTTTACCAAAACAACTAGATATAAAACACCGAGACCTCCTGCAGTTTGCCTTACAAAAATCGAACCTAATTGTATATGGCGAAATTCACGGCATCAAAGAAAATGCCGATATTATCTATACCCTGGTTAGAAAACTTGACATCCAGCAATTGGCTATTGAAGCCGGCCCCGCCGTACTTAACTTCATCAATTCAGTAAAAACCGGTTCTTATGATTTTTCCCTGATTGATGAAGACCTTTTTGACTCAAGCATTTTATCTCTTGAGGTGATAAAAACGATAGCAATTCTTCTGCAGCAAAATCAACTTAAAGAGCTCGTTTTTATTGATACATTTTTTGACAATTTAGATGAGGACGCCGTCATACCACCAAGCCCGCAGGAACGAGAAGAGCAGCTAGCTAAAAATATCCTCGGGATTGACGACTCTCTACCAACATTATGTATTATGGGACAATGGCATACGCAGCCCAAAGTTGTTACAGATGGCGAAATACGGCATGAATCAGCATTATATCGCCTGAGAAAAACAAAACCAAATGTACCGTTTATTCACAATATCTATCGACAAGGGCAACTATTTAATGATGGAAAAATAATTGAATTACCAGACAACCTAGCAGTATCATCTTATTACGAGATTGTCCAGAAAACCGATATTGATTTTGATCTACATGTACCAAGGGCGACAAGAATATCATTATGCTAAAATTGTAGTATGAAAATTACCAGTCCTGCGTTCGCCGAAAACGCTAAAATACCAAAAATTTACTCCAAGCTCGGCGGTAATCAACGCCCGCCGCTCAAGATCGGCGACGTGCCAGCAGATACTAAAAGTCTGGTAATCGTCTGTCACGACCCTGACGCGCCTGGGCGCGATGGATTTTATCATTGGACGGTTTGGAACGTGCCGGGCAAAACCGCTGAAATTTCTGGCGAATCACTGCCCGCGGGCGCGGTCGAAGGTGTTACGAGTTGGGGTCAGCCTGGCTGGGGCGGACCGCAACCGCCATTTGGCACGCACCGCTATCAATTTTATGTGTACGCGCTGGACACGACGTTAGATTTACCAGACAACACCAAACCAAAAGAACTAATCGCCACCCTCACGCCGCACATCATTAGCCAAGCCATGCTGACTGGAAAGTTTGGTGTGTTGGATATTTTTCGGCAGAATTAAGTACCACTTTCTACCAATAATTTACTGGGCAAAAGTCTACAGGCTATTAAACGACACCGCTAACCCTATTCTGCCATCTATATTTTTTAATTTATAATAGTTCACGCGCTAGGTTAATATACATCAAAGAGATGCCTTCTTCGCGCATGATTTTTAAGAAAGAAGCCTTATCGGTACACATAGGACTTTCTTGATTAATTGAGATAAGCACTCTTAGATTATCATTTTCGTGAATTATTTTTGCTAAACTAAAGTCAACTCCCGCTCTAATAAGAGCAATTTTAAAGTCGTTATCAGTACCATACTTTATACGTTTATAAAACGACTCCTTGACTACGCCAAAATCATTCAATATCTCAAGAAATGGAATAATATAATGGTCAACATTATCAAGATTCTCCTTAGCTAAAGCAGCCGCATAACTTGGCATCAAATTTTGAGTCTGCTGCTGAAATATATGATATTTATTCCACGATCCAGTCTTGCCATCGATACCACAACTTCCTATATCGCCAACATATACTGGATTTCCGATTTTACCGCGCCACATAGAAACAGACCTTGCAATCAACGTAGAAAAGCTGGCTTCATTATTAGCTTTTTCGTCAATAATTCTTATATAAATATCCCTTATAGATGGCTCTGTGTATAGTAAATATATCCAATTCCCATACTTATGCTTATCGATCCTGAGACCTGTCTGATATGTCACCTCAAGAAAAACACTAATAATCGTATTTAATAACTTATTACCATCATCAATTATTTGAGTGTTCAAGAAATGCTCCATCTTTTTAGAGATGATTTGTTCATATTTCACAATATCAAATATTTTCACGTTATGGGCATAACACTTAGCACCTAGCTCAGTCTGCGCCAATAATGGCTTTGAGTTGTTAATTTGCGAATACATGGCTTCTCTTGTTTTATCTATATTTGCAAGTATGTTAACTTCATCGGCAATTCTATATTCCTTATCGCTTCCTTTATAAGAAGCAAGGAGCGGGTTATTGATACTGTCCTCAACTACAACCCCCTCCTTGGCATGCTCCGATAAGAATTTACTAGCATTTGCCCCCTTCTTCATATAATCATCATTTTTAATTATATATATTTCTGGTGTTAATAGTTCCATTCTTGGGTTTGTAAAATCAAAGATTACGTTATAACGGCCCACCCTGCCCACTAAATTTCTGAAATCAGGAACGTCCAAGCATTTAGCCCCCTTGGAATAGCTCATTAAGAATAATTTACTTGCAGGGATATTCACACCTTCGAGTAATGTGCTCGTAGTGACAATAAATCTAATCTCAGGAATATTACGATACAAAAACTCTACATATTCCTTAATAGTGTCCGGTATCTTACCGTGACTGATAACTATGCCGCGTTTAACGAGCTTTATTAGATTATAGAAAGGATGAACATAGCTTGATAGGACATTACATGCATCATCAATTATAACCTGGCTTTCAGGGCTGTATTTAATTTCTGGCGTCCTAGCAGCTAGCGCATCGGCAAGCTTTTCAACTCCGCTTGGCTTATTAACATAAATAATATTTTTATCCCCACCTCTACTAAATAATATTTGGTAATAGTCTGTAGACGATTCAGTTATTTCGTAAAATTTTGCCGTAAACTGATCAAACAGCTCTAAACATTGACTATTATTATCCCAAAGAAAATAACGTGGTATTTTCATATACTCAGTAATTTCCCTTGACTGTATCTTTTTTGAATTATGTTTATCATTTATAGGACGTAGACTTGACCTTGGATCTACAATGAAAGGAGAGTAGTAATCGATGGCCACACTTGATTTTCTATTACTAGCGATTATGATCGCCCTCGAGAGAGTTAAGAATCTATCCTCATCTTTAAATAAATTATGAGATTCATCAATAAATAGATAATCTATTATTAGCTCATTATGTTTCGCCAATAATGCCATTAGTCGCTCCTGTGTTAGCACAGCAATAAATTGGCTGTGCTTGTATTTTTCAACATACATGTCAGGATGAGTTATAACATCAGTTCGACTTCCTTTTTTGTTCAAAACCATTGATACAGTTTGATTTATCAATGATTTAGTGGGCACAACTATACAAACAGACAAACCATTATTGAACTTTTCAATAGCTTTAGACACCATCAAATGAGACTTACCATAAGAGGTTGGCGCAACGATAGCAAGATTAGAAACATTTCTGACACTACGACTTAGTCTAAATTGTTGCTCTGATTTGTAATACTCTTCCTTGTATGATTCTGCTAAAGCTTTATTAAATAGACTGTTCATATCGTCCACGGACTCTAATTCTGCAATATGACTATCGTGCATGGCTCTTATGAGCATAAGGACAGGATAGTATCGTAATAAGCTAGCAAAATGGGATAATGCATAAAAATTATTACTAAGAAGCCCGTAATTTAGGGCTATTGAATATGCCATTTTTTGCACATACTCATCGCCATAAAGTGAAAAATAGTTTAAGATCCTATATATAAATTGCGCCTCATCTTGAGTTAGATGCTGTCTCAACATTATTTTTCTGTATACTTTAGCAAATAAGAAATTATGATCCTCAGCTTTCCTTGTTAATGCTGATCTTAAAGAGCTAAGAGTAATCTTGTACATCAAACCCCTCCTTCAGCCCCTAAGAAATCAATAATATCATCGAATATTTTACGATGAATACAAATAATTATAAAATTATCAAAACACCCTGTCTTCTTTATGCTATCAATTTTCTTAATAACATCTTTCGTATCTGTTATATTATAAGCAAAATCTCCAAAATTAACCGCCATAAGAATTGCGTTACGATTAAACCCTTTTCGTTGACGGATCATGTTTTTACTATTAGGCAGCAGCTTGATTAGCTCTATTTTTTTCTCAGACGCAAACATTACCGCCACCTCCGCCTTAGCAGCCTCCCATCTATACTGCGTGGAATCATTTCCTTCCGCCATAATATTATCAAAGTAATTCTTAAGACCATTACTCGCCTTATTAATTAACTCTCTGCGATTAGCTTTTCCAACTAGCCCAGATTTTACCTCGCCATACCATATTTTTTTACAGTCCTTATCATAGAAAATTAAATCAAAACCCTGCTTTATATTCTGATTTTGAAGTGCAAATATTCTACTTATGCTTTCAGCTGAAAAATCTAGATAGTTTGGAGCTAAAATATGCATCAATAATTCGCCAACAAGTCCATACTTCTTAGTTTCGTCTTTATATCTCATTAGATTGTTATACATTTGCCTACAAGCAGCATGATAGGTATACTGATCGGGCTCAATAGCAATAGGCTCTGCACCATAACAAACCTCTGCCAATTGATCCCTTATCATTTCTTTGAGACCGTCAAAATGATGACTACTAATCTTTAGTATTCTATACTTCACACGATTATGCTCATCATCCACACATAATACATCATCAGATAGAGTCATTGTACTGGGTTTACTCCACATATAATATTTTTATCTAAAATACTTAATTCAATATTCATTATATCATTTTAGCGATTAATACAATCAGCTGTTAGTTTTTATCAACATCCAACTGCTCACTCAGCAAACTGACTATTATACAGCTCGGCATAAAAGCCATTTTGCTTCAGCAATTCGTCGTGCTTGCCTTGCTCGATGATGTTGCCGTCGCGGACGACCAAAATCAGATCAGCGTCGCGGATGGTACTCAGGCGATGGGCGATGACAAAGCTGGTTTTGCCCTGCATTAATTTATCCATAGTTTTTTGGATGAGCACTTCGGTGCGGGTGTCGACCGAGCTGATGGCTTCATCCAGAATAGAAATACTACTCTTTTATCATCTAAGGCCGATGGTTTATTTTATATACTACCCAACACTAACCCGATTGGACAAAATCACCCACTCGGCTTATACTATTTTTAGCGTCGGGGTGTGGCGCAGCTTGGTAGCGCGCACCGTTCGGGACGGTGAGGTCGTCCGTTCAAATCGGATCACCCCGACCATAGGAATTATTTGAAGCGCACGTTCACCAATTAGAACCTCTGGCGAGTACAAAAGAAAAGGAGGTTTTATGCGGCGGCGAGTTAACGTACGCGGAATTATTATCAACGATCAGGGCGAGCTATTTTGCCAAAAATTGACCGCCAATAACGGCGCGGGGCGAGAGTTTTGGTGTGCACCGGGCGGCGGTTTGGAGATGGGTGAAAGTTTACTGGACGGTTTACGCCGAGAGATGATCGAGGAAACTGGCATCAAACCAACCATTGGCAAGCTATTATTCATCCAACAATTTACCGACACCAACCCCTCGTCTAAACACGGCATGACCGAGCAACTTGAGTTTTTCTTTTCCGTCACCAACTGGCAAGATTACCAGCATATCGACCTGGAGCAAACATCGCACGGCGTCGAGGAAGTAGCAGAGTGCGGCTTTGTCGATTCAAAAACCACACGGATTTTACCGAGTTACCTAACAGAGGTTGACCTAAACTGGCTGGTTAATGAATCGACTGATGTTCAGATAATGAGTGAATTGTAACAATCCCACCGAGACTATTTACCAAAGATTTTACTATAGTCAGTTTTCGGATAATCTATCGTGCTTAACGTACCATTTTTAGCTAACACCCCAATAATTTGCTACGTATAGTCACGCCGTAGGGTGGTTATTGCATGAACAGCCGCCTCCTTAAGTGCGGGTGAATTTTCACTCGCAGACACCACTTCTCGGTAACTGCCCAGACATTTTTCTAATAGCTTCCACCTATCGGCTGGAGACTGGTTGAGCTGATTCGCCAAAACTGATATAGCATCAATAAGTAACGACCGGAGGTCACCTTGAACTGATCTATTGATATATCCTTGCGCACGAAGAATATCCTCACCGCGATCAACTTGCTCAACATCACCACGAAAACTCCTCGCATATTCAAAGTCAATATAGCGAGTCGCTGAATTATCACCATCAGAACCCGACAGCCGGATAAGATTACGCATAAAGGCATCCTTGTGAGCAATATGCATTTTATGCAACGCAGATAATGCCAAAAGAGCATCCATTAAATGCTGTTTGATATTCTCTGAGCTCATTTCACGCCATGCAAGACCCTCAAAGTTGACCGCTTTTCCATTGAATTGAGTCATAATCCATGCCAAACGGTCCTTGGAACCACTGGGCTTCCCTGTTATCATAAGTGCTTGAACTGAGAAGGGGGCCAGCCCCTGCGTACCAACATACTGGGTCATGGCGACCTCGGCAAGAGCAGTTGTCAGCGGAAGCCGCTTAATAGCAAACTCTTCCTTGGAGCCACTAACTGTTTTCACATCTACGGTAAATGCTCCGTTGCGAGACGAGCCTTCACGTGATAAATCTCTGTGTGGCTCAGCTGTAGTGACAGGGGGAAAGTTCGGTGTAACATACAGCAATGGTTTATTGTCTAAATCAAGCTCTGGATAAAACTCCCTGGACATATGATCAACTTGCTCTGACATGTCAGGCAAAAACGGCCTTCTAGTTGTCTCAACCAAAAGGCGACATGCTGCTCCACGCTCGGTATCCATATTTGTGTTATAACATAAAATTATTATTTTGAAAATAGCTATATCGTACTACCGCATAGCCCGAATCATCTGCCTCAGCTGCTCGACCGCCCGAGCGCGGCGTTCTTTTGTCCAATAGGTATCAGGTGTAGCCTTTTCGCCGTCAGCGGTAGTCTCCTGGAGGAAATGACCAACGACACGGCCGTCCTTCAGCGCCGTCACGTCAGGAACATACACTCGCGGTTGTCCGTTCTCATCGGTGCGAAGATGAGGCTTTAACTTCTCAACTAATTTTTTGTAGGTATCATCATTGGTTTCGCGGGCATGGCGAATGTCGAGATAGTAAATCTTGTCCAGCCCTTCGGCTTTGGCGGCTTCATCGACGATTGGCGCTAGCTGCTGACACCACGGACACTGCTGAAAGCCAAGGAAAATCAAGCCGCTGCCTGATTCAAATTTCTCCAAAACCTCACCAGCCGAAGCAAAGACGAAGCGGTTGTCATTCGCCACGCGAGAATACGCAGCCTTAAAGCGAGCGGCGTCTGACGGCTGCGGTGACGCTGGCGCGTGCGGGCGCGACCAGATATACCAACCGCATATAACGATGGTAATGATACCAGCAACTACCGCAACAAGAAGCATACATTTGGTATAGTTCTTGGCTGTTTTCGCATGTTTCATCTGGACCTCCTGTTAGTTATCCTTGACGCCAAAAAACTTCCGCGCCCGCTCGGTCACTGGATGATCCATCACCTGCTCTGGTGGACCGTTTTCGATGATCTCACCCTTGTCCAGGAAAATCATCCGCGTAGCTACTTCGCGCGCAAATTTCATTTCGTGCGTGACGATAACCATGGTCATACCTTTGGCGGCCACCTCACGAATCACATCCAACACCTCGCCGATCATCTCTGGATCAAGCGCCGAGGTTGGCTCATCAAACAGCATGATATCTGGCTCCATGGCTAGAGCTCTGGCGATGGCGACACGCTGCTTTTGCCCGCCCGAGAGTTGCGAAGGAAAGGCCCCGGCTTTGTCCGCCAGCCCCACGTCTGCGAGCAATTTCTTTGCCAGGCGAGTCGCCGCTCGATCAGATAATTTGCGCAGTTTTCGCGGCGCTAGTTTGACATTATCCAGCACGCTCAAGTTGGGGAACAAATTGAACGATTGAAACACCATGCCAACTTTTTGGCGCAAAGCGTTCAGGTCGACTTTCGGCGCTGTTGTTTCCACGCCGTCGATGACAATGCGCCCGCCCGTCGGCGTCTCCAGCAGATTCAAGCAGCGCAAAAAGGTTGATTTGCCTGAACCACTTGAGCCAACGACGACGACAACTTCGCCTTCGTGAATTTCAACGTCGATGTCCCTGAGCACACGGTTGCTACCAAACTGTTTCTTGAGGTTGGCTACTGTGATAATTACTGGGCGCTCAGCGGTTAGTTGCACCGCTTCCTTCACCTTATTCACTGCCATCTTTCAATCTCCTCTCCACTCGGGTCATCACACGGGTAAATATCGCGGTCAATGCCAAGTACATCACCGCTGCAGCAAACAATGACTGAAACGCCGTGGCAGTTTGAAAACGAATATTATCAGCGCCGCGCATGATGTCATTTAGCCCAATCCAACCGACGACTGAGGTCTCTTTCAACAGAGCGATGAATTCGCTGATCAGCGCCGGCAACGAATTTTTGAGCGCTTGTGGCAAAATCACCAAACGCATGGCCTGCCAGCGGCTAAAGCCCAGCGAACGAGCCGCTTCCATTTGCCCCTTGTCGACGCTTTCGATACCACCGCGGATAATCTCGCCAATGTACGCACCGCTATTGATACCAAAGGCAATTGCTGCCACAAAAATCTTCGGCATGAATTGATATGAGCCAAAAACAACGTAGTACATAATCAACAGCTGGACCAGAAGCGGCGTGCCCCGAATGATGTCGACATACACTTTCCCGGTCCACGCCAGCGGATTCCAACGGCTCAATCCCCTGGCCCATGCATAGCGACCCAGTCGTTTAAATGGCCGCACGTCTGAAGTTCGCAAAAGAGCGATGATAACACCAATGGCCGTACCGAGCAGCAGCGACAAAACGGTCAATACCAAGGTCACTTCTAGACCGTGCCACAAATACAGCCATCGACCGTCGCCGAAGATCACTTCCAGGAAATTCATGGTTCAAGCTCCTTTTTCTTCATCGATTCAAGAGCCCTCGGCCCAAAATGTTTGCGGATGAGATTGTCATATCGGCCGTCCTTTTTCATCTCCACCAGCACTCGGTTAACTTTTTTTAGCAAGTCGTGATTATTGTTTTTGATGGCAATCGCATAGTGCTCGCTCGACAACTCACCCGGCAAAATTTCTAGGTCTGGAAAGCCAGTCGTGTATTGAGCCGCGGGCGCATCATCCAAAATAACCGCCTCGACGCCGCCAGCATTAAGCTCTGTCAACACGCTTGGCGCGGTTGGAAATTGCGACACGTTAGCGCCGACAATCTTCCTGGCCAGCGTATCGCCCGTCGTACCCAACTGCACACCAATTTTCTTGCCCGTCAATTGATGTCGATTCCGAATCGGACTACCCTTTTTGACAATGATCCGCTGCGAGGCTGAATAATACGGCTCAGAAAATAACGCATTTTTGGCACGCTCTGGCGTCACCGACATGCCAGCCACCGCCATGTCAATTTGCCCTGATTCCAGCGCTGGCAGCAATCCGTCAAACGCCATGTCTTCAATCTTTAGCTCTTTATTCACGCTGCGGGCAATTTCCTTTGCCAAATCAACATCAAAGCCAACAATTTCATTGCCCTGCTTGTACTCAAACGGCTTGAACCCAGCATTGGTGCCCATCACCAACACATCATTACTTTTACCAAACCCGCCTTCGCGCTGCAAAATGTCAAACGCCATAAAGCCAATCAACGCCACAAACAGCCCCAGGCCTATCCACCAACTAACACCAAACCCCCGATGATGCGCTTTCGTTCTGTTCATGCTTATCAGTATACGCGCTTTGAAAAGAAATGATAAGCCCCCAAACCAGCCCACGCGCCCAGCCAAACGTTGTATAATATCATTATGAGCACCTCTCCGTCTGGCCGCGGCGCCAACAACCGCATTATCATTCGCGTGGTTATCGTCTTGCTATTACTATGTAGCGCTGTTTTCTTTGTCGCTAGCCGCTATAAAATTGTGCAATTTCGTGACGCCAAGATTGACGAGATTTTATTTTATTTCAAGAACGGCCTGGCGGGTGGGCAGTCTAGCAGCTTTACCTCAGCCGTCTGGGAAAATATCCCCTACGTCATTGGGCTGCTCATCATTTTGCTACTGCCAATCATTCTCAAACTACGCTGGAAAAAACGACCGCTCCGCTTGCGTCACCAAGCCTATTATGCAGGCGGCCTATTCATGATCAGCCTAGCGCTGTTGGTTCAAAGTTTCAGCATCCCCGCCTACGTCATCGCCCTCGCCCAGTCGTCAAAGATCTATGATCAGCATTATATCGATCCGCGCGGCGTTAAATTGACGTTTCCTAGTACCAAACGAAACTTGATTTATATCTACGTCGAGTCGCTGGAAAATACACCGGCCTCCAAAGCCAACGGCGGCATGAGCGACAAATCAGTCATTCCAGAGCTGGAGAAATTGGCACTGACTAATACCTCCTTTTCACACCGAGCCTCAGGCCTCGGCGGCGCCCTACCTGCCCACGGTACTACCTGGACGGTCGCTGGTATGACTGCACAATCAGCTGGTGTACCACTCAAAGACGGCGGTGTGTTCGGTGATCGCGACCGCAACGGCATGGGTGATTTTAATAAATTCTTGCCGGGCGCTTATACCCTTGGGCAAGTGCTTGAAAAAGCTGGCTACAACCAATCATTCCTCATGGGCTCAAACAAAGCCTTCGGCGGGCGCGATAAACTACTGGAGCAACACGGCGATTACCACATCATTGACCTCACCTATGCCCGAAAGCATGGTTTAATCCCACAAAACTACGAGGTGTGGTGGGGCTACGAAGATAAAAAGCTTTTTCAATTTGCCCGCGACGAGGCCACCCGTCTCAGTAAGTCCGACAAGCCATTCAACCTACAAATGCTGACCGTTGATACGCACTTCACTGATGGCTGGATGGATAAAGATGTTTGCAAGGAGCAATTTGCAGCAAAATACGACAATGTTCATTCCTGCGCCTCCAAACAAATCGCGTCCTTCGTCGAGTGGGCCAAGCAGCAGCCGTTTTATGCTAACACCACTATCATCATCAGTGGTGATCACCTCGGTATGCAAACGCCATATTATGAAGAGAAAATCGCCGGCGCTCCCTACCAACGAACCGTCTACAACGCCTTCATCAACCCCGCCGTCCAGCCAACTCGCGCCACCAACCGCCAGTTTGCTGCCTTTGACATGTATCCATCGACCTTGGCGGCACTGGGCGTGACAGTGGACGGCGACCGTATGGGACTAGGCACGAATTTATTCTCGAATCGCCAAACGCTGGTTGAAGAATTTGGCGGCATTGACCAGCTCAATGCAGAGCTCGCCAAACGCTCGACCTACTACGAGCGGCGGATCTTAAGTAGCTCATAAATAGACGTCTTGCCCATATAAAATCCGACGAGTCGCCCCGCCGGATTTAACTATATATCAAGCGCCTTGCCTTATGCGTCGTAGCCGTTTGGATTATTGCTCTGCCAATTCCAGGCGTCACGGCAGGCATCCTCAATCGTCAGTTCCGCCCGCCAACCTAGCTCTGTCTCTGCCAAGCCCGGGTCAGCATAACACGCGGCGATATCGCCCGGCCGGCGTGGCGTAATCTGGTATGGAATCTCCCGACCAGACGCCGCTTCAAACGCTTTTACCAATTCCAACACCGACGTACCGCGACCAGTACCGACATTGTACACCTTATACTCATCCGGCTCTCCCAGGTGCTCCAACGCCGCCACGTGTGCCCGCGCTAGATCAACCACGTGAATATAATCGCGCACGCCCGTGCCGTCCGGCGTGTCATAGTCATCGCCAAACACGTTCAAATGGTCGCGCTTGCCGACTGCCACTTGCGATACAAATGGCAGCAAATTATTCGGAATGCCCGATGGATCTTCGCCGATGCGACCACTCGGATGGGCGCCAACGGGATTGAAATAGCGCAGCGAGGTAAACTGCCAACCCTGCTTGGTTGCCGCCACATCGCGGAGGATGTGCTCGATCATCAGCTTGGTTTGACCGTACGGATTAGTGGCTGACAGCGGCATATCCTCGGTAATCGGCAGCCGTGCCGGATCGCCGTACACCGTTGCCGAGCTAGAAAAAACCAGCTTTTTCACGTCAAATTCCTGCATGACATCCAGCAGTGTCAACGTGCTTTCCAAATTGTTCTGATAATAGAGCAGCGCCTTTTCCACTGACTCACCAACGGCTTTCAGGCCCGCAAAATGAATCGCTGCGTCAATCGTCTCAGACGTAAATAACTCCGCCAGCCGCGCCCGATCACGTAGGTCAAACTCATAAAACGGCACCGACTGGCCGGTAATTTCCTCAACCCGCCGCAAACTCTCGGCAGATGAATTTGATAAGTTATCAACCACCACCACGCCGTGACCCGACGCCAGCAGTTCAATGATAGTGTGGCTGCCGATATATCCAGCGCCGCCAGTAACGAGAATGTTCATGAAGTACCCCTTTTGCTATGATTCATGGAATAGTACTATTATAGCAGATGTGTAATATTCCCATACCACCAAAGCTACTTACAGCGCTGACTGCCAATCCATATATCGACAAATTGTATATGTTCGGCTCGCGGGCAACACTGGATGACGATGAATTTTCCGACATCAATATGACAGCCATCACCAGCTTTCCGACTGGCGCCGAGGACTACACGCGCAAAACCCTCGAAGGTCAGTTTGGTATTATTGCGACGTACACTATTTCTCAGAACAATCATGAAATCGCCCGATCGTTTTTCCTGAGCGGTATGAGCTTGTTTCATAAACTTGACATTGGTTTTTCCTTGCCTAATCAAACCAAATTATTCCCGAACTCAGCCTTGCTGTTCAACAATAACCACGCCAAACAACCAGATAAAAAGTCCGTCAAAACATGGACAGAATCGCCCCGGCAGCATGAATATCTGGATATTTTGATAGGTTCGCTGCGTTATGTCAAACATCGGCATCGCCAGGAGTATTGGTCGGCGTACAAGTGTTATCACGGATTTATCGAGCAATTAGCCCAAGCGCGAAGTGCAGGTCGCCCGGCTGAAAATATATATAAGGAACTAGACAAGCAGCATAACGATGAGATCGTAGGATTGTTCTTTTCCAGCGACATCCGTAGTAAAGAGCGAACATATTACGAGTTTATCAGAGAATTGGTTGATGAGGAGCAAATCTTGCCAGAGTTTAGCGACGGTATTTTAAGGGTTTGGGAGGAGTATCTGGGCGCATCACACTAATGCCATTAAGTAGCGCCGCCAGCTCACTACCCGGCCAAATATACCTAAAGTTTTGCGGCGGGCGAAATGCTGGCATAGATTGACGCAACCGCGCCAGAGAAATTGGCTGGTTGTAGCGCACCGGCGCCAGTATCTCTAACGCGCCACACTGTTTCCGCCCCGCATAATAGCGCGAAAACCACTGCACGGCTTGCTCATCTGCATCATACCCAGTAAGCCGCATCAACTCATCCAGTGGACAGCGCATGACACATCCAACCCGAAATTCGCCAATAACCGCTCGGTCGCCCCCTGACGAGTAAACGACTACGGTTAGCTCATCGTCTTTGCTGTGGCGCGGCAAGGATTTACGAAACTTCCACTGCTTCTCACCACAAAAAATCTTCTTGGCATAGCGGGTTTGGATGGACATCAGAATGCGAATTTGGCTCATGTCTTCAGTATACGGTACACGTTTATCGGGTGGCAAATCCCGAATTAGCACTCTTGCACTGAGAGTGCTAATTTGCTATGATAATCGTATCAATTATCCCCGCTCTGTCTCTCGTCGCGGCGCATCATAAATACGGACTTAGAAAAGCCCAAAAATCAAAGGAGGACCTATGCCACCAAATATGCAAGAAGAGCTTGAACAGCCGCTGGAGAAATTCGGCACCGATATCACGGCGCTCGCCAAGGAACATAAACTCGACCCGGTCATCGGGCGCGACGAGGAAATTCGCCGCACCATGCAAATCCTCAGCCGGCGCACCAAGAACAACCCGGTGCTGATCGGTGAGCCGGGCGTCGGTAAAACCGCCATCGTCGAAGCCCTAGCGCAGCGCATCGTCAAGGGCGACGTACCGGCATCGCTGAAAGATAAGCGATTGATTAGCTTGGAAATTTCTAGCTTACTGGCGGGAGCGAGTTTTCGCGGTCAATTTGAAGAGCGCCTCAAAACAATTTTGAAAGAAGTTGAGGAGGCTGCTGGCGAAATTATTTTGTTCGTTGATGAAATTCACACCATGGTCGGTGCCGGCAAAACCGAAGGCAGCATGGATGCCGGCAATATGCTCAAACCCGCCCTGGCCCGCGGTAAACTACACATGATCGGTGCGACAACCTTGGCGGAATATCGCCAGCATGTCGAGAAGGATGCGGCCCTGGAGCGGCGCTTTCAACCAGTCTATGTCGGCGAGCCGAGTTTTGACGACACCGTGGCGATTTTGCGCGGCTTGAAAGAAAAATACGAGGTGCATCACGGCGTCAAAATTTCTGACGATGCCATCGTGGCGGCGGCGCGGCTGTCCACCCGCTATCTGCCTGATCGCTTTTTACCTGACAAAGCGGTCGATTTGCTGGATGAAGCGACCAGCGCGCTGAAGATGCAGCTGGAGAGTGTGCCGATTAGTCTCGATCGGCTGAATAATCGCCGTTTGCAGCTGGAGATTGAAGAAGCCGCGCTGAAAAAAGACAAATCCGACCACGCCAAGGCCCGCAAAGAAGAAATCAATCAGCAAATCGCTGACCTTCGAGCTCAGGCCGAGGTGATTGACAATAAATGGCAGCACGAAAAAGACATTCTCCAGACCGTCAATACCGCCACTGAAAAAATGGATAGTCTGCGCTCGCAACTGGAAATTGCTGAACGCGACGCTGATCTGGCCACCGCCAGCCGCATCAAATACGGCGACCTGCCAGAGCTGGAGAAAAAGCTGGCTGCCGCTCGCCAGGAACTGGCTGCCATCCCGCCGGCTGACCGCTTGCTGCGCGAAGAAGTCACTCCTGACGACATCGCCAGTGTGGTGGCGCGCTGGACGGGCATACCGGTGGAGCGGCTGATTGAGACCGAATCCAGCAAATTAACCAAATTAGAGGAACATATCAGCACCCAAGTGATTGGTCAAGACAAAGCCATCGCCGCAGTCGCCAGCGCTATTCGCCGTTCGCGTGCTGGCCTCAGTGATACCAACCGGCCAATTGGTTCCTTCCTCTTCCTCGGCCCGACCGGGGTCGGCAAAACAGAAGTAGCCCGCAGCCTGTGCCGCGAATTATTTGACGATGAACACGCCATGATCCGCATCGATATGAGCGAGTACATGGAGCGCCACGCCGTGGCCCGTCTGATCGGTTCACCGCCAGGCTACGTCGGCTACGACCAAGGCGGGCAACTCACCGAAGCGGTGCGCCGCCGCCCCTACAGCGTGGTGCTGTTTGACGAAATCGAAAAGGCCCACCCCGATGTCTTTAACGTGCTCCTCCAGGTACTCGACGACGGCCGCCTGACCGATGGCCAGGGGCGAACAGTCGATTTTTCCAACACGGTCATCATCATGACCAGCAATGTCGGCTCGCAGGCAATCATGGATTTTTCTGGCGACGATTTGTCGGCACTGGATAATCAAATGCTTGAGGTGCTCAGGCAGCACTTCCGCCCAGAATTCCTCAACCGCATCGATGACATCGTTATCTTCGACCGCATTCGACCAGAGGCCATGCGGGCAATTGTCGATGTCCAGCTGAAACGCGTCGCCCGCCAAGTCAAAGACAGCCGCGACATCACGCTGGAATTTGACGATAGCGTCCGCGACATGCTGGCCCGCGACGGTTACGACCCGGCCTTTGGCGCTCGGCCGCTCAAGCGCTTGGTGCAAAAGCGAGTGCTTGACCCGTTGGCGCTGGAGCTGATCGACGGACGAATTCATGACGGTATGGCAGTAAAAGTGAATATAATTAACGACCGCGTGAAGTTCCAAAAACAATAATTAATTTTCACCTATTTCCCTGATTAACACCCCCATCGTCGTACGGCCGCATTTGATTGCAAATGTCCGAAGCCCCGCCTTGATTGAATCAATGCAGAGCAAGAAAAAGCGTCCCAGTCACCAACTGGAACGCTTTTCGGTAGAGTATCCTCGGGCCGATACAAACACACTACTCGGTCTGGTTGGCTTCCGCCCGCGTCAGCTTATCAACCATCGGCAGGATCAAGTAAATACCAATGATAGCTGCCGCCAGACCGATACTAACGATGGCGAAGTAAGTTGGCGTCAGCACCGGCTTCAGCGTCGTCGAGAATGTGCTGGTAAACACCGCTCCCGTCCACACGCCAAAACCGCACGACAGAATCGAGGTGGTGAGCAGCGGCGCCACCGATTCAACCATCACCAAACGTTTCAATTGCGCAAGGCGCATACCGCTCAGCCGCAGCGTATACAGCGAACGGCGGCGTTCCATCAGCCCGCCAATCGTCGAGACGATCAAGCTTGCCACCGCCACGAAAAGCGTTACGCCGATACCGACATAGGCCAAGTCAGCAAACTCGCGAATCGTTGGATTGATATGCGGCTTCTTGGCATCAGTACCGCTCACTGCATAGGTTAAATCGTACTGATTAGCCTTCGCCGTCACCAAGGTACGCAATTTCTCGATATCATTATCTGACTTCAGTGTCACCAAATATTCTTTGGCGCCATTCGTATCAACCCGGTCATTAATCAGCGATACGTTTTTAACCACTGGCGCGTCAAAATTCAACAGCGCAAATTGGTCGGGTCGGGCGTTATTCGGGCAAGCATGCTCGGTGTACGTTGCCAAATCCTGGCAGCGAATTGCGTCACCATCCTCACGCGGATAGATCGTCGCCACCGACGTGATGTAAGATTTTTGCTGCAGCTGCTCTGCCATGTCGCCTGGCAGCGACCGGCCGATGACAACTGCCGTGCCGCGCTTTAATTGCGAAAAGCCGTTGTCCTTAAGCGCTTGAGCGTTTAAGCCTTCAATACCGCTAGTTGCCGTCAAGTAAAAGCTGCCCGCAAACAGCGCCAATACCACGCCGCTGACGCTGCGGAAAATTGTCCGCGAATGCACCGCCGTACGCTTACCGGCAATCAACATTGAAGCGTTATTAGCCCAGCGCGCTGCCAACAGCGACAGCTTATTAGTCAGCCAGCCGCCAGCCAGAATCAAGCCGAACATCACCAGCAGCAGCGCCGCCATCAATAGTACCGACGGCAGAGCTGATTCTTTATTAGCCGCCAGCCAATCCCGCCCTGGCTTCGACGACAGCCAAGCAAAGAACGCAATACCAAGTGCCGGCACCAGCGCCCGCCAAGCGCGCAATTTCTTCACCTTTTCAACCGAACGCGACACACCCAGCGGCGAAATCTGCGCCCGGCGCATCCGCCGCCAGTTGACAAACATCGTTAGTCCCAGCGTCAAACCGATAATCAACGCATATTGCGTGCCAGTTAACACCAAATCACCAGGATTAAACCGCATGCCGTCCATCTTGAAATCCTGCAGCGGCGCTTGCAACAGCCAGAACGTGCCTAGCCCGATAATCACGCCAACCACCGACGCCAGTAGCGATTCCAACATCAACACCCGTCCCACCTGCCGCTTAGTCGCGCCGATCAGCCGCAAAGCAGCATAGCGTTTCTCGCGTTGCGCAGCGCCCAGCTGCGTTGCTACTGACACGAAAATGACAATCGGAAACAGCAGAATCGTCCCGCCGACACTAAATACGATGACGGCAACCGGACCTATTTTAGCGTCCGATTTTAATCCGTTAGCATCCGTCCGATAAACATCAGCAAAGTATGATGGCTGTCCCTGAGATTTGGTAAAAGCATCGCTCTCGGCCACTTCCTCGGCGCTAGCACCGCGCACTATCATCAGCGCATCCGGACTGGCGGTATATTCGCTAGGAATTACGCCGAGGTATTTGGTATTTTTACCAAAACGCGCCAAGATATTATCCTCTGGGTGTTTAGCGACCGCATCAGCCAACGCTTTTGATAAGTAATATTCGCCAGGACGCGGCGTTTTCAGTTTAGCAAACTGCGGTGATTTAGCCGTACCGTACATCGAGTAATACTGGATATATTGACCGCGCCATTTCGACGCATCACCGCGCCGAGTACCGCCAACTTTCAGCGGCTCGACACCAGCAATCGGTTTTTGTTCGGCTACACCGCGGGTTGCCTGATACGCCGCCGTATTAATTGCTAGTCCACTAGCACGCCCCATTAGACCGTTGACACCAGCCGTAAAGTAGCACACCAGCACGATCCCCAGCGCCACCGCCACCGTAGTCAAACCCAAACGCACTACTGACTGGCGGCCAGACTTTTTTAATAACATCCAACTGACACTCATTTGACAGTCCCCGCATTGGTTTTACCGGGTTTGCTTGATGTATTTACCGCTGTATCAACACCAGAAATCTGCCCGTCGCGGACAATAATTTCCCGATCAGCATAGGCGGCAATCGTCGGCTCATGCGTCACCATGATGACTGTCGTACCGTGCTCTTTAGCAGTTTTGATGAATAGCTCCATAACTCTCTCTGAGTTCAAACTGTCCAGCGAACCTGTCGGCTCATCAGCAAACAGCACTTTTGGCTCAATCACCATCGCCCGGGCAATCGCTACCCGCTGCATTTGCCCGCCCGACAACTCGCCTAGCATACTGTCGGCTTTATTGCCTAGTTCAACCTTATTCAGCCATGTTTTCGCCTGCTGATAGGCTTCTTTACGCTTGACACCGTTCAGTAGCAGCGGCAGCGCCACATTATCCAGCGCTGTCAGCTCTGGCACCAACTGTCCAAACTGAAAGACAAAGCCAAAGCTGGTGCGCCGTAAAATACTGCGCTGATCATCGCTCAGTTTGTCGATCCGCCGTCCGTCGAAATCAATCTCGCCGCTATCAATCTTGGTAATCGCCGCCAAGCTATGCAGCAGCGTCGACTTGCCAGAACCTGACGGACCCATAATCGCCAGGACTTCGCCCGCCTCGACATCCAGGCTGACGCCGCGCAGCGCGTGCGTTTGCCCGAACGACTTCTTAATATTTTTAGCGCTAATTATTGGTTTGCTCATGCAAAATTTCCTCCTTTAGCCGCGTTAAACGCGAAATTGTTAATTCAATCCAGCGCAAATCCGCCTCCAAATGATACAAAGCATGGTCGATCAGCAGCATGTCCGACAAGCTACTATCGCGCCGCTGCGCTGTCAGCTCGCGCATCCGCTGGATGTGCGCCTGCCGTTGGTTATCCAAATACGGTGATGCATCGCCGTCTTTCAAAATCGCCAATACCGCCTTTATATACATCGTCGCTTGCAGCTGCGGCGATGGCGCCTCGGGAGCTTCCAGCCAAGCTTGCAAATCTTGTTTGCCTTGCTCGGTAATCTGGTAGCGCACCCTGTCCGGCCCGCCCGATTCGCTAACGTCAGCGATTTCCTTGACCTTATTATCGCGTTTGAGCCGTGCCAGAGTTGAATATATCTGACCGGTTAAAATTGGTTTATCCTTACCAAAATAGCCGTCATATTTTTTCTTCAACTCATAGCCATAATTTGACTCTTCCGCTAAAAAACCTAACAGTGTATATTGAACGTTCATACCCTTACTATACACCCAGTGTTTAGTTATTGCAAGAGTTTTATACACTCAGTGTATAGTTGCTATTACAACGTCCATTCACCCTATTGACACAGCATCCGCCCCATCACAGACAGCTCACCCCACCAAACCGCCACGATCAGTAGCCCACCTCGCCAGAATACAGACTATTATTCAATTTTGGCGTATAATAGGTTCATGGCACAATTTTGCCGGGTATACCGTAAACAGCGATCGGTTAAGTCAGCTCTGTTGGGAATTGGCAAAATTCTCAGCTTGCCACGATACTTACTACTAGCAGTTGTCTTATCTTTGCTTTTTGCACTCATTATTTTCTTTGCCATCAACGCTAATTTTTACGGCCCCCTGATGATGTCGCGGCTGCCAGTACTGGACAAGGTCGCCCTTTTGGGAACCATGTTTATTGATATATTCAAACAAGGTTTCACCTCGCCAAACGGTGCACTATTACTCATGGTGTCGACCCTCCAGGGCCTGTCAATTACCGTCGTCATTTTCACCGCCAAGAAAAATAAGCGTAATGAACAAGCTGTCACCAAACAGGTCGGACTCAGCGGCCTGGCCTCCGTAGCTACCGCTATCGGTTTGGGCTGCGTTCCCTGCGGCACGTCACTCATTTTGCCGCTCGTTGCCGTGTTCTTCTCAGGCGCTGCTGCAGCCACTGCCGCCACTGTCGCCAGCACCCTCGTTCTGATCTTAGCGCTACTTCTGAGCCTCTTTTCACTCTACAAATCTGGACAAATCGCCTTTATGTATACAGAATTAGCAAAACAGGGGGACGTATGAATCGACAAAAAACAGCCGGCATAGCGCTCATTCGGGTCATCTTGGGGATTATGATCGCAGGCATTGTGGCACTATTTATTTATGGTATTGTCAATCGCCCGCCAAATCGCCACATTGGTGACGGCAAGCCGTGGAATGAAAAAATGTCGCAAGGCTCTAGCGAAGCCAAGCACGTGTTCGTTGATTACACTGATTATTTTTGTTCGTTTTGTGCCGAAGTCGAAGCAGCCACCAACACCAATTTTTTCAAGAATGACTATATCAAATCAGGCAAAGTTCGTTATGAACACCGCGTAGTCACGCTGCTCAAAGAGGTCACTAACAACACCGAATCTGGCGCCCACGCTGCGTTCTGTGCCGCCGACCAAGACAAATATTGGCAATATACCCACGACATCGTGCCGCGCATCAAACGTGATTATTTTGATAAGGGAATTGGCGTAAAAAACGTCGCCACACCGCAAAAAATTCCACCACTACCGTTAGAATATTTCCTAACTTCTGCCAAGAGTGTCGGCATGGACGAGGCAAAATTTGCTGATTGTATGACTAAGAAACCGCACCAAAACGAGATTGAGAATAATACCAAGAAAGCCCTCTCGCTTGGCGTGAGCGGCCTGCCATACATGGTAGTCAATGACTATGTCGCCAGTGGATTTATGGGCGGCGAAAATGGGCTGAAGGCAATTTTGAAAGCCGGCGGAGCGGACTGATGCCCACCAAAAAAATACAAAGTAAGCCTCAAAAATCATCGGCAAAACGACAATCAGCTCGGCCCAGTCGTGGGCCAAAAACTAATACAGTTCCTGCGAACCGACCCAAACTGAGCAGTATTTTATTCACTACACTGCTTTTACTGGTAGTGACCGCGATAGGTATATTGTTCTACTTCCACTCCAAGCAACCACCAGCACAGCGCCCAACGGTCTTGGAAGATGAAAAATATTACTTCACCGATTCACGCTATGCTGGCATTCGCTCCAAGTTCGTGACGCGCGACACCAAACACGAAAAAGTCTCAATTGAATACCCAATCACCGGCAATTCCAAAATCAACAAACTCATCGCCCGAACAATTGACCGCGCCGACGGCGATTTTCGCCACACCGCCACTAACGCTCCGACATTCGACCGACCAATGACAGAGACGATTAGCTACCAAGTGACGCATAATAATTCGGTAGCTTTATCGATCATTGTCAATATTAAGCAAGATATGCACGGCGCGCATCCGGTGTCACTAACGCATTTTTGGACGTTTGACAAGAAGTCTGGTGAGATGATCAGCTTGGATAATTTGACCGAGAAATCGGAGGAAGCCATCAAGGCAATCGTGGCAGCTGCCCGGCACGACGTCGCGCAAACCATCAAACAACGCCACCAACCAGAAGCAAATCTCGAGGAGATGATCACCAAGGAGGCGTTATCGAACTTCACCATCACTGATGATGGTAACACCTTGGCTTGGCCAATCGGACAGGCGTCGCTCTTGCCGTCAGCCTACGGCGAAACGATGATCAAAGTGCCGATCGCCGCCGTTGCCAAATATCTGCAAAATCCGACAGCCCGGAAACTGGCTAATGTTCCTAAACCGCCCGAGCCAAAACCAACACCGGCGCCAGCCGCGCCGCCAGCCGCGAATTCTGGGAGTAAAGTGATAGCCTTGACGTTTGACGACGGACCAGGCCCGTACACCGCGCAGCTGCTGGATATTTTGGACCAACATGGCGCTAAGGCCACCTTTTTCCTGATTGGCAGCAAAGTCTCCAGCCAAGCCAACGTCGTACGCAGCATCCATGCACGCGGCCACCAACTAGGCAATCACTCGTGGTCGCATCCAGAGCTGCCTAAGCTACCAGTTAACCAAATTGCCGGTGAAATTGACCGTACCAACGACGCCATTAAGCAATCCACCGGCGTCACACCAACTGTTATGCGCCCGCCTTATGGTGCGGTCAACAGCGCTGTCTTGGAGCAACTTCGCCTGCGCGGCATGTCGTCAATCTTGTGGTCGGTCGATACCCGCGACTGGGCTGATCGCAATAGCGACATCGTCTGCTCGCGCGCCGTCGCTGGCGCCCACCCCGGAGCCATCATCTTGATGCACGACATTCACCAAACCTCAGTCAATGCCGTACCGTGCATCCTCAGCACACTGAAGCAGCAGGGGTATTCGTTTGTGACCGTACAGGGACTACTCGGCAATATGGCGGCGGGAGCTGGGTATCCGTAGAATCCGTAGCTAGATGTTGCAGATGTTCGTTGTAGCGGCTATTCTGACTTATCTACTTCAAAAACCTTGTGCTTTGAAGCCACGCCGCGCACCAGCTTCACCGTTGACGGTGCCACGCCAAAATGCTTTGCCAATAGCTTCACCGCCGCCACATTCGCCCGCCCCTCAATGGCTGGCGCCTTGGTATAAACCGTCAGTGAACCATCGTCATTCGCCACCACTTCTTCACGATGGCGGGAGTTAGGTTTGAGATGGATGGAGATTTTCATGGTTATATATAAATACTTTTATACTTATCATTATACGTTATTTTAATGTATATTTTGCTATACTAGTAAGTAGGTTATGCTTGCATAAACTATAATATAGTATTATAAACGGAGAGCATATGACTAAGGAAGACTTTAAAAGAATTGAACAAAAAGCCTCAAAAGTGCTGTCCGATAATTACATAATAGAGCCTTTTGTTAATGTTTTTGATATAGCAAATGGAGAGGGTATTTCAATTGAATATAGAAAGATGCCACAAGGCAATACTGATGTCTCGGGGTTTTTCGATAGCACAACAAGAACGATTTACGTAAATGTAGATAACTCCATAGCTCGCCGCACATACACTGTCGCACATGAACTTGGACATTATTTTCTAGAACATAAACCCGACGAGTATGGTTTATATCGACGAAACAATTCATACGACGAAATAAAAGAGCAAAAAGAAAAAGAGGCTGATTGTTTTGCGGCTAATCTATTAATGCCTGAAAATATGATCAGAAAAGAACTAAGAGAATATCCCTTCCTGAAAAGCTCCATCCAACTACTAGCCGACAGGTTTGGAGTTTCTCCTAGCGCAATGGCTTACAGACTGATGAATCTGAGGATAATAAAGCGATGAGCGAAGAAGAAGAGTCTGCTAACGACCAGATTATAGATAACGTAGAAAATATGCTTGAAGCTCTAGATGCCGTTCCAGGGCAAATTGAAGACGATTCTGAAATTGAGACTTCTACTGAAGATGAAGTTAAGGCTAAAAGTGACTGGAGTTTAATTAAAATACAAGAATTACAAAGTATTATACATCTCAGAGAGCAATGGAGCGTAAAATTACTCAGACTAGTTATATTAATAATTATAAGTGATATTGGAATTACCTACTTAACAGGTTTCGGAATTCTAAAGTTTACGGGAATATCTCTACCTCTATTTATTGGCAGTAACCTTGCTCAAATATTTGCTCTGAGTATTATAGTTGTTAAATTCTTATTTCGCACAAATACCGACTAAAACGACATCGCCTCCAACTCCCGTGGCAAAATCTCCTGCACCTCGACCGAGCCCGCCACCAAGTGGTAACCCTGCAACTGTCGCGGCAAGTCACTCTCGGCACGGCGCCAGTTGATCGGGTGGTTCTCGTCAAAATAATCGAGCAATTCCGCATTCAAAAAATGCTCGCGCGGCAGATCCACCGAACCGTCCTGATTGACAACCAGTGCTATCGATAAGCCCGACGTCATGCCATCTTCGTTTTTAGCATACGCCGCCGTCGCCAGATGGACCACTGGCTCAAATTTCAGAACAGACTGATCGCTCGCCTCCACCTGCGCCTGACCGCGACGCGCTAGCTGCTGATTGATTTTTGTTGTCAATTCATCAACACTTGGCTTACCGTCGCCTGCTCGGCAATAGTCGCAACCGTCTGCCGCCTCGACATATTCCAGCAGCAAATCCATATCGACGTCAGTGTCTTTAACGCCATGCTGCGACAATTGCTCCACCATTTCATGCAGCGCGCCCAGCAAACTATAATCATTAGCATTTCTAGCAGCATCGCCAATGCGGATGATGGCGCGAGCGATGGTGATGGTTTTGCTCGTCTTATTCACACATTCTCCTGGATATTTTTACGCCACTCGGAAAGCACTTGTAGACACCCGGCGACCAACAATGAGCGAAAAGAATAGTTTGCGTGTGTATCAGATGTCACAATTACCATCTCCGACCATAGTCAACGCCTGCCGCAAACTCCGCACCGGCGCCGCATATGGTACATTAATTTCTGCAAAATGCTGGCGGGCCGCAGTAATTTTACTTCGCTCATTGGCGCTCAAGTGATTATCGTTAATATCATCCGAGCCTTTCGTCTCCGCCACAAAGTAAATCCGCCTATCGCCATCAAATGCCACCGCCCAATCCGGATTATATTTACCAACCGGTGTATCAATTTTGAACCAACCTGGTAGCTTGATGTAGAATTTCACGTCAGCATTATCCTCCAGCGACTGCATGAATTCACGCTCAACTTCTGAATCAACCGCCACGTAATCGTAGATTGTTTTTGCCTGGTCGGTCACTGCAATCGCCCCACTCTTTGTTGCCACATCATACAAGTACGCCTGTAGCTCACCATTCTCAAACAACGTCATGTCATAATACTCGCCTGTCCTGTGATATTTAACGCCGTCAACCGCCAAGCGCTGTTTTACCCGATTAATCGCCCGAGCTGTTTCATCAATCACCTGCTGTGGATTAATAGCTACCTGCGCAAACATCCCCGCTTGATCAAGCACCTCAAATATCAACCGACGCGTCATTTGTGTCTGACGCTGAATATCCGCTAATAAATTCGGTATCTTTACCTCAGTTTGGCGCGCTGCATAGGCGTTGAAACCGGTCTCGCGCACCATAAAGCCATTATCATTACCCATGGAATCAATCAGGTTTTTAACATCAGCGATATTCGGTTTGCTAATAGTGACTTGTGCTAATTCATGAGCCGCCTCCGTCACCAACTTTTCTGTATCAATCGCCACCCGGTAGGTCGTTTTATGTTTAATTTTATCCCATAGTTCCTTAAAGGCCAGGTCAAGCACCCGTGATTTCTGAAATCTGACGACTCGCCGATTGTCACGATTCTTGATCCGTCCACCGAAGTAGATACCAGTCTCTTCTTCAATCTCCGTCTGGAGCTTACGGCTAAAATCCGCGTAACTCTCATTAGCAATCACCGTTAGTATATTAACATTATCGTCATAGACTCGTTGCCCGTCAACATTCACCGGCAGGCGCAACCCTCGTCCGATCTCTTGGCGCTTTTTCATTTGACTCGACGTCTCATTAAGCGTACAAATCTGAAATACGTTAGGATTATCCCAGCCTTCACGCAGTGCCGAGTGACTAAAGATAAACCGCAACGGCTCGCCGGTATCCAGTAGCCTCTCCTTGTCCTTCATGATCAAGTTATACGCCGTATCGTCATCCTTAGTACGGCCGCCCTCACCCTTGGTGTCACGAGAGTCTTTCCACTGACCACTCTTGTCCGCCGCAAAGTAGCCATCGTGCACCTCACTCGCCGACAAACCGTCCATCACACCGGCATATTTTGGTTTAGATGCCACCTTGGCGTAGGCTTCCTCAAACCACTTAGCAAATTTGCCTTTCCGGGCACCATTCGCCGTATACTCACGATAATTTGCCACTTTATCGATAAAGAATAGGCTCAGCACTTTGACGCTACTCCCCAGTCGGTGCTGTTTATCAAAGTGATCATCAATCGTCAGTTCAATCTGTCGCTTGATGATGTCATCATGCAGACTTTCATCACGTTGACCAACGTAGACTACTTTACTATTACTAAACTCGACGCAATCATCGCCGTGATTGATCGACTCGACATAGTAGCCGGCATAGACCGAACGCCCTGTCTTCGCCTCCAGGTCATCACCCGGAAAAGCCTTGATAATCTTGCGCTGCAAGCCATACTCATCACTCGCATCCACCTCTATCTTGGCAAATGAGCGAGTCTTCGACTGACGCTCCAACGACAATACACTGATATATGCATCATTATAATTATCCTCACTCTGGACGCTATGCACCTCGATCTTCTTGACCAAACCTTTATCATAGGCATCGACCGGAGTCAGCCGGTAAAGCAAATTGTATAAGTGCTTGTGCGTGGCACTATAGCGCAACGTGCACAGCGGATTAAGGCTGGCAATAGCATTCCGCCGTATGTCCGTCTCCATATTCTGCGGCTCATCGAGAATGACCACCGGATGAGTAGCCTTGATGAAATCGAGCGGTCGACCATAGTCGCTCTGCCGATTCATCACATTCTGTGCCTTGGCAAAGCTGTCGATGGTAATCACCATGATCTGCAACGTATCGTTCGTCGCAAACTCACGAGCCTGACCAGTTTTCTTGCCGTCCCAGACGTAGTAGTCCATCTCCGGCTTGGTATAGAGATCAGCGAAGTGTTCCCTGGTAATCGCCAAGTTCTTCAGCACGCCTTCACGAATCGCCACGCTCGGCACCACGATGATAAACTTCTTCCAGCCATAGCACTGATGTAACTCATGAATCGTCCGCAGATATACGTACGTTTTTCCGGTACCGGTCTCCATCTCGATGGAGAAGTTCATGCCGTACTTCAGAGATTTTTCGTTAATTTCGAGCGGAAAAGTCATCGGAATACTAAAGCCACCTTCTTTCGTCTCGCTTTTCTCGATACCATTTTTCTCTTGAATTTTATGCGTATTCTCAATTATCTGCGCTATATCCAGCATCAAGCTATTTCCCTTGGCGATAGTCGCCTCCAGGCTTAACTGCCTATCCTGATCCATATAGCGAGTCGTATCGTCACTATCCGCTGGCTGCCCAGCGAATATATCCACTACCGCGTTGATGGCGTCGAGTTGGTACTGTTGGTTGGATTCGAATTGGAGCTTCATAACACTGCCCCGAATTCTAAGTTTTCTTTAACAAAAAGCTCTTCCATCTTTACGTATCTGTTTAATAGTAATAAATCACTCGCATCATCAGATAGTTGATTCATTATTAACCTCTTTCTGATAGGGTTCTAGCCCATAATTCCAAAAATCATTATAGAAACGGCCATTACGAGCAATCCTAGGTGGAACATCGTTATTGTAATATAGATATGCAAGACCGGAAGATATAAAGCTTGAACCAGGATTGCCTAGGCCAGTTTCCTTGTCTATGTCTACAACACTCAGTTGTTCAACAGCATCACATATTTGAATAAACCTGTCCCAAGTAATCTTTTCTTCCAAAAGCGCTCTATATAGATGGGCTTGGATTTTAACATGTGCCACAGATCTCATACGATCAATGCGAAATAATACCTCTTCTAGTATTTTTTCATCACCATATTTTTTCTTTAATCTTTCATAATATTCCTTATCTAGGTGTCCCTTTTGCAGTGTTTCTATAAATTTCACAATTTTCTTCACCGTAGAAGCTTCGCGTATGGATCTGTAAAACCTAGCTATAGCAGTTATATTTTTAACAACAGGTATATTAGTTAGTATATCTAGCTGCTGATCTGTTAGCTTATCACCAGAGATACTCTTTGAAAAAATATCTATTGCAGCTTCTAAATTATCTTCTATAGCACCCTTCATGAATCAACCCCTTCTTCTTAGCTCTTTTGTTACCTTATCAAAATCACTCTCCAGCCGACGCATTTCCTCATCACGGTATTTCTTAAACTCACACCTCGCCTTAATCATCGCTTGTTCGTGTTTAATTTTACCGGCTCCGACCAGCACTGATGAATCGCTAAGCTTCAGAAATTCATCTAGCTTGTCTATCCACTGCTGCATTGTCATCGCTTTCTGCCTGGTTGCTTGCAGCTCAGCAAAATCAAGGTACTGCGAGACAATCAGGTTCAGAATATTCAACTCTTCCTCACTTAGATAGTTCTTAGCGACTTTAACGTCGTCCGAAGTAATATAATTACCTTTGAAATTCGTCAGTCCCATATTGGGCTTCTTAGCATCCGCTCTCTCATAAACCAGCTCAGCCGCAGTCTTGCCGTGCGCCGCAACATGCATTTTATTTTGCACTGTTGCGAAGAATTGTCTGGTCAGCTTGGCGTCCTCTTTATAATCAATACTCGTCGCATAGATATCCGTCACCTGCTGGTACAGATTACGCTCGCTACTACGGATATCGCGAATGCGCTGGAGAAGTTCCCTGAAATAACGCCCTCCGCCTTGCTTTAGCCTTTCGTCATCCATCGTAAAGCCTTTGATAATGTACTCACGCAGCCGCTTAGTCGCCCACTGACGAAACTGCGTGCCGCGCAATGACTTAACCCGATAACCAACAGAGATGATGACGTCAAGATTGTAATAATTCGTCGGTTTTGTAGAAAATCCGGAATTTCCAGATTTTCTCATAGTCGCTAGCTCGGTCAACTCGCTTTCAAGATAAATATTTCGAATGTGTTCACTTATGGTTTTCTTTGATTTATCGAACAGCTCCGCCATTTGCTCTTGTGTCAGCCAAACTGTTTCGTCTTGGATTTGGACGCTTATGGAGACTTTGTTGTCGGAGGTTTTGTAGAGGAGAAAATCCGTCATTAGAACACTCCTTATGCCTTTGAGCCAGATGGCTTATTATTATAACTACCGTCAATCATAACTATTCCGTTTGAATTCTTAATACCCAGTTCTTCTAATATCATGTTAACTCTCCTGTATTCATCTTCGTCAAAAAATAAGATAACCTTTAATGATTTCGTATCTAAAGATGCTATGTCGGCTTTTTGATAAATCTCTACTTGTTTACTGAGATTATTTCTTAATTTTGTATTGGACGCGAGTTTAAATTCTACATATGTCTTATCTTCTGAACCAAAAGATACAACAAAATCAACCGGACCTCTCCCGTGGTTTGTTTCGGGATTAACGTCATAATGAGACTTGTTAGCAACCCATATTAGTTTGAATAGACGCTGAAGTTCATCTTCATTATGAATGCGTATTCCTTTCCTATCAAAAAAGCACTTATAACCATCGTTGTCTTCTATAAAGCTCTTCAGTATATGAACACGTCTTATAGCCTCCTCAAAACTACTTTGTGATTGAGGAGTGTCGGCATAAAAATTAGTCTCATGAGAAAGCCTATTTATAGCATCTTTAGCATTTCCTGTAAAGATATCTTTTGCGTATTGAACTCTAGATAGACTTTGGTGAACAGCTTGTTCTCCACTGTCTTCCTGTCTACGAATATATACATCTACAAGTTCTGGAAATTTTTTAGCAGTACGTAGGTAGACCTCTTTCTTATCGCTTGCTACAGGATCATCAGGCATCAAGGAGTTAATGTAGTTGTTTACAGCAAGCCTTAATTCTTCATTTTCAACAGCATTAGGTAAATTGGGTAATTCTGAATAGAACGAGGCACTACTAATCCATGTATCATCTTTTGTTAATATATCAACAGGTGTCAACAATACGTAACTGCTGTAGCTAGAAATATAAGGCAGCTTATATTTCTTAGGCATCCATCTTCTTGTTCTATAGTTAAAGAACGCACGCTCTACACTTACCTCCTTGACCAACTTATTGTCGATGTAAAGCTTTGCAAACTTCTCCGTATACTCAGCAAGATAACCTTTAATTAAATTAACAGTGAAGTCACTTATTCTATCACGACCCACACCCTCTTCTATGATACACAACTTCTCTAAGTGCACCCCCCTAGCCAACCCTTTATCATCAATACTATCCAATATCTTACCTAGTCCACTGCTAAGGCTTCGTGCAAATCTTTCACCCAAACCAGCGCCCCTATTTGAATTCTTTGAAAATCCTAGCCAATTTTGCTTAACTTCTCCAAAACGAAACCAAGCTTTCTGCATAGCGATATTATCGTGAGCTAATGGTGCCATTTTTTTAAGGAACTTTAGATAATCAATAATAGATTCATGGAGTTTCTTGTATTCCTCCTTATCGCTCTCAAAGATTAAAAACGGGTCAATAAATAACGGTATATCGGCTACTAGTGATATATCTACAGCACCATAGTCTTCTATCATCGAGCGATCTACATTAAAATGATCAGAAAAGTACACTTTCGGTGTTGTATGTATATTTTTTTTCGCCATCACACCACCTCCACCTCAACACCTTGCCACTCGGCTTGCAGGAGTAGGTTTACTTTTAGATTTATGTCGTCGTCGCCAAAGGCTCGGTCGAGGAGGATGATGGATGATGGTTTGGTGGCGAGGATGGCTGTAAATAGTTCCTCTGTCATGGAGTGCGCCAGGCAAATGGCGAGCTTTTCGGACAGGATAAAGCAGAGTTTATCATGCTGATCAATCTTCGTCAATGGCGAGATGCCACGCTTGAGCAGGAGCTCAGTCAGCAGGTCGTCATCAGTCGTACCCTCCTCTAGCGGGTCAAGGCTGGCGAGCGCCTGCTGGCGAATCTCCTCTGGGTCAGAAACCAGCTCGTTCCACTGTTTGAAGTTGCTATCACCCACCCGATACGCCCGAAAGCCAAGGTCAAGCGGAGCATTACGAGAAGCTAACTTGTCCGCCTGGTCAGCACGGATTTTGGCACCCGCCCGGCGGATACGCTCACGAGCAATGTCAGCGATAGTGCGATAGCTGGCTTTATACGCCTCCGACTTCTCGTCAGTCAGCTCAGGCAGCTGCACACAAATCCAACGGCGATTGCCGCCGTCTTCGGCGTTAAGTTCAGCAACAGCATGAGCGGTTGTGCCAGAGCCAGAGAAGAAGTCGAGGATAATATCGTCGTTACTAGTGCATAGGCTTGTTAGCTGCTTGATTAGTTTAACTGACTTTGGATAGTCAAAATACGCAACACCGTCAAATAAATCCTTTACTTCTTTTGTTGCATCTTGCGAGTGTCCAACATCAGTATATTTCCAAACTGTCATTGGCGTTACGCCGTCTTTTACCTCTGATAAAAATCGTTTATATGCAGGAACATTGTTACCGTCTTTTCCGAACCACACACGGTTATCAGCTATCAATTCACGTGTTTTTTCTTCCGAAAAACGCCAGGAGTATCCGCTCGGAGGCAATACCCTTCGTCCATTTGGTGTTATAATTTCATAGATATTCTTTGGATTCGCAGGACCTACAGAGAAGTTATCTGCTTTATATGGGCCACGCGGATCATTGTCTGGATTTTTATATCGTGCATCAGCCTCCTCGTTACGCTTTAATGACAGCCTACCTAGCTGATCAATATTACGTGCGAAACAAACGATATAATCATGACTTTCAGAAAAATGATACTTTAGGTTGACTGGCGCATAAGCTCGCTCCCATATAATCTGCGCTACAAAATTCTCCTCTCCAAATATCTCATTCATCATCAGGCGGAGGTTGTGGACTTCGTTGTCGTCGATACTGACGAAGATGACGCCGTCTTGGCGAAGCAGGTTGCGTGCCAAGAAGAGGCGTGGATACATCATGTTCAGCCAGTTGCTGTGCTTATGCCCGCCGGTATTGGTGCGCAGGCCGTCATCTCGGACAACATTACCCTCATCATCGGTGATGCCTGCCTCTGCCTCATAGCTGCGGCGTGTCTGCTTGAAGTCGTCATTGTAGATGAAATCATTGCCAGTGTTGTAGGGCGGGTCGATATAAATCATCTTGACCTTGCCGTAATACGCCTTGTGCAAGATCTTCAGCGTCGCCAGATTGTCGCCCTCGATAAACATATTGCCCGTCGTATCCCAATCGACGGAATTCGCCCGGTCGGGGTGGAGCGTCTGAACGGTCTTCTCCTGGATGGTAGCGAAGACGTCGCTCTTGCCCTTCCAGCCAAGCCCATAGCGCTCACCCAGATCAACCGCCTCACCCAGAGTCGCCTGGAGCTTCTGCCAGTCGATCTTACCTTCGGTGATTACCTCGGGGAAGAGCTGCTTGAGCTTATCAATCTGTTGCTGATGTATATTGTCGTTGTAGCCGTTCATTCTACACCTCTCTTGCCTCTGTTTTTATGATTGCCGCTTTTTTAGGCTCCATATGTCTTTTATTCTCAATCAAGGCAAGCAATTTATGGTTCACGTAGTACATATATCTACCCTGTTTAACATTAGTGAGTAAGCCTATTTCTTCAAGTTTTCTCAAATATTTACTTGAGGTAATATAGTGCGATCCCATATCCTTTGCTAGCTGAAACGGTGTTCGAACTGGCTTTGCAAAGATAGCATTAAGTAGTTCATTAGTATATATACTCGGCAACTTCGTACGGACCTGATCTCGGTATTCTTCTTGTAATTCCTGAATTCGCTGAAGTAATGCAAAGCTATGATTAGCCTGAGTAGTAAACGCCTTTAACATAAAGCGCACAAAATCTTCCAAATTACCTTCTGAAGTAACAGCTCGTAGTAGTTTATAGTACTGTGACTTATGCGCATTAATATACTGACTGACATGAACGACCGGCACATCGAGCAGTCCTGCGTTAATAAAATGAAGATTAATCAACATACGACCAGTACGACCATTACCATCCTCAAACGGGTGAATCGCCTCAAATTGATAATGTCCAGCAGCAGCTAATAATAGTGGGTCAACTTGCTTATTGTTGTTTACAAGTTTTTCCCACTCGGCAATAAGATTCGGAATATCTGATGCCACAGGAGGGGTATAATGAACCTTACCTCGACCGTCACCAATCACCACTGGTAATCTTCGAAAACCTTCAACGCCATCAGGAACAAGTTTATGCTGAATGCCAGTAATGATACGGTGCGTAAGGCCATATTTTTCAATATGATTATATCCCCAACGAGAAGCTGATAGATAATTTACAACCAGCTGGCTACTAGACTTACTTTCAACATCTGGCGCTATTTGACGTTGCATAACCTCAAGCAATGTAGTGTTAATATTTTCAACCTCGGAGCTTTCAACCGCTTCTTTGATAAAAATAGGATTCATGAGCATGGCACTTGTTTGCGGTAGGCCTCTCAGATAACCTTTTAGCTGTGCCATAGCTATATTCGCCTTAGTTAATTCCTGTAATACATTTGCTTGCACTTCAAGCAACGTATCTTTTGATATCTGCGGTAATTTATATGGTACCTCTGGGTTATAACTCATAATTTAAGTATATACCATACATAAACAAATGGGAAGTTTTTTTATGTATTATCGTTAATAGGTTAACGGTATTTATGTATCACTCATGATACATAAAAGCACTAGTTATTTGTGTGATGTATCGAAATATACGACAGTTTAGTAACAACAATATGATCATTAAGCGTAATACCGAGCAATTTTCCCGCTTCTGCTAGCCTATTCGTGACATCTTTATCAGCCTGACTCGCCTCCAAACTCCCGCTCGGATGATTATGCGCCACGATGATACTGGCGGCGCGGTCGGCGATGGCGTCGGCGAAGACCTCGCGCGGGTGCACCAGACTGGCCGTCAGCGTGCCGATGGTCACCACCCGCTTGGCGATCAAACGATTGGCGCCGTCCAGTGTCAGGCAGACGAAATATTCCTGCTTTTTGTCGCGAATGTCGGCCAGCAGCTCGACGGCCTTTTCTGGGCTGTCGATGATTGGTTGGTCGCTATCCAGCAAGTACCGCCGCGCCAGTTCCAAACTCGCCACAATCACCGGAATTTTCGCTTCACCCAAACCAACCACACTGCTCAGATCATCATACGAAACATCACCGCCTTTTTGACGCAAAATTTTCAGCACTTCGCGCGCAATTTTACCGACATCGGCCTGTTTATTGCCGCTACCGATAATCGCCATCAACAACTCCAAGTCGCTCAGCCGCGCCGTACCGTAACGCGCCAATTTCTCGCGCGGACGGTCGATTTTCGGCTTGTCGAGCACCTTCATAATCTTATTATATCAAGCTCTCGCCATGCTATACTAGGGCCAATGCGACGGCAAACTATTTCCTTTTCTTACAATTCTCACACCATACCGTGCGAAATACTTTTCACGAGTGATGACATGTCGTTTGATACAATTCTTTTGCTTGGTAGCGGCCAAGTTGAGCAAATATTTCACCGGGTGGCACAGATATGCCCACCCAACATCGCCGTCGTTCAGGGTGCACCCCACTGGCTTATTACCGAAGATAATGCTAACAATTTTATGGCTACCTTTGTAAAACAAGTGCTTGACTTTTTGTTAGCACACGCTCAAAATCAGCTTCACATCATCGCCGAGTCACAGGCCGCCCCGCCAACAATGTTTTGTTGTGCGCAGCCAAAGTATCTGTCGCGTCTCAGTCATCTCAGTCTCATTCAACCACTTGGGCTAACTCATAACTATTACCAATCCCGCCGGCGCGTTATCACGTTATTTCGACGGCGCGTAGCAAGAAATATGTTGCGTCAATTCGGATCGCTTCTCACTGACAAATATATGCGGCGTAATTATCGCACCGTCATGAAGCGAGTTAATCTTACTAACGCCACAATCAAGCACCAATTTGTCCATGGATTATCTGTTAATAGCTTCAGCGACCTTCAGCAGGTTCATCGTCACAATCGCCGCATCGTCATAATATCAGGAAAGCATGACACGCTATTTCCACTTCGTATCATAAAACAAAATCTTACCAAATATCAATTACCAATCCCTGTGATCCGCGTGCCTCGCGTAGCTCATTCATCGCTGGCCACGCGCCAAGGCTATCGGCTGCTCAAAATCGCCCTGGCTTGTCGACCGCGCGCCACGCACATCGCCACCACCAACACACCGACCAGTCGCGATACCAATGACGCATCATCCGCACCAGATTGAATTGTTGCCGTAGCTTCCTCTTCCGGATTCAGCCGACTGTCATCCATCCATAAGCCGGAGGGTGGGTGGTTGTTGACAATCAAGACATTGTCACTCACGGCGCTCATTTCGCTATCATAACCGTAATTGTTAACCGCGCCAGCAACCGCCAAATCGTTCTGCTCGCCCAGTTCAGACTCTACCGCCTCGTCCAACTCAGCATCAGGTATTAGCTCAACGGCTGGTGAGGTGGAAGTAACTATCTGCTCCTCTAACTCATAATCATCATTGGTGATTTCAGGCACTGATGATGTCTTGAAGTTGTCCAATTGCCCCACAGAATCCATATCAACACCAATCTCGTCGTCTACAGAGAGTTTCAAATCACCATATTCTTCACGCACCGTAGTTGCCTCCATTGGCGGCGCAATCATCACCACTTCAGCCGAAGATACTCCCGGCTCTACTACTGGCAACTGTTGTTCGACAAAAAACACCATACCCTCCTCAGCCCAAACTTCGCCATCCTCCTCATAATCACACTCTACCGCCACATGGTTATGATCAAGTTGTTTAATCAGGGAAGTCTGCGCCTCATAAACCCTTTGGTCTACTACCAATTTCTCGTTCAATTCTGGCGGCAGATCAATTTGACTTTTACCCTCGCTAACCGCAACGACAGCAGCTGGCAAGGTTACATTCATCACATCTAGTTCTACCATCTCATTAGCCTCATGTGTCGCCTCTATAACCTCATGTGTCGTAGGCTTGTTAATAACATCGGGCCGTGTCGGGCTGCGATCAACCGCACATTCCTTACCCACAGAAAGCAAGCTCTCGCCATATTCAACGATATCTTGAGTTGATAATGGCACAATCGCCGGCTGATCAGGCTGCTCTTTCGCTGGAATTGATGCGGTCGCATTAACCATCTTTTCAATAGACGTCTCGTTTGTTTCGTATTCCGCCGATACGTTAACGGCGTCCTCTTGCGCCTGAGACGACGGTACATTAGTTGCGGTTGGAGTTACGCGCTTAGACTGTTCGACATCAACGCCATCGGTCGATTCAACAAAATTATTATAATCCGGCGCCGCATCTATATTAATCTCGCTAGATTGAGCGTCTGTTGATGCTTTCGTGCCAGAATTATCAATTGGCCCCGTGGTCGCAGATTCATCCGCCTTTACCGCCTCAAACTGCGCTGCCAAGTGCTGCTGCTCGGAAACTGGCGTAGCACTTTCATCATTTTCTGCTACCCGGCTCGGCTCAGAATTGGCTGATTTTGACCCTGCTATAACCAAATCATTTTCTTTTTGACGTTCAATTGATGGAGTTGTTACGCTTGACGGTCCAGTAGTTTCATCGCCATCATATGTATTTTCTACAACATTAGCGATAGCCTTATCCTCGCTAACCATAGGATAAGCTGTTTCATTTTTCAGCGGATTGCGATTCTCATCACCAGTTTGAGCATCCTTATTTATCTCTAATGGTACTGGCGCAGCTCCCGCCTGCGCCGGTGTATCTAGGGGTTCTAGCGTCAGCTGTTTGTTATCATCATCTGCATCAGAAGTGGCATCAATGACGCGCGGCTTCGCATCTGTTGAAGAATTACTCGCCTCTGCCGCTCCGGTAAAATACCCTTCGTCAGAAATTTTGCTAGCACTTTCTGGCCGAGATTCTCCGACATCTTTAGTATCGTCAGCGATAGTTTCTGGGGTTGTTTTTAGTCCAAAGAATGGCGCTTCTGCCGCTTCAGTATCCATATCTTCGCCCGAAGTTCCGACCGGCTCGCTAGTCGAAGCTTTACTTTCTTGTTCCTGCGGCGTGATCTTCTCAGTTGACCCATCTGTCTTGTCGGCGCTAGTTTCAATCACTCTTGGACTATCAGCAATTGGCAGTTCCCTGCCATCAAAGTCGTCAGGTAAGGGCCGTGCCCAGACAATCTCGCCCGGCGCGTCGTCTTCTCGGAGTAATTGCTCTAGGGTGCTTAGCTGTTCCCCGGGCTGAAGTTCAGTATTGTCTGCCATCATTGCGGCTTGACGCTCTTCACAAAATTGTCTGAGACCGCAGCCAATACAAGCAATCGTCCCATACTTTTGACACTGCTCGGGATTGACTGGTGCTGATGTTTCTTTTGATTCGGGTTTGCTGTTTGTAACAGTGTTGAGTTCTGCCTCACCGCTGGCCACCGCCACCAAATCAAGACTGCTTGCCGCCTCGTCTGTATCAGCACCACCTGCTTCGCCAGCACCAGACGAAAAATTGTCACTCTCAGCACCACTCCTCAACGACGAAAACACATCAAAACCATCACCGTCAATTCCTGTCGGTGATAATTCTACTGTAGTCGTCGCCTCAATCATTGTTCAAAAAATGTCTCCGTTGAAATATGTGATTCATCAACGCCAGCGGCAGTTAGTTTTTGCCAAACATCGCGCACAAATGGCAGGCTGCCACAAACCAGAAAATGCGCATCATTTGGCACTTCACTCACAATTTTAGCCACCTCAAACCGTCCATTATGCCAGCCGTCTCGTTCCTCAACCTGCTGGCGGGTACTAAACTTTTTGACCGTAATATTTGATGCTACCAACTCCTCCGAGAACACCATATATTCTGGCGATTTTTGACTGAAATAGAGAAAGGTCGGCTGCTGGGCGTCCGCCAAAATACTCCAAATTGGACTCAGCCCGCACCCTGCCGCAATGCCGACCAATGGCCGCTCAGTCTGCGGATTGAAATCGCCGTACGCCCGGCTAATCTGCAGTGTGTCACCAACCTGGCGTGAACACAAATAGCTGGAGAATTCACCGCCAACATTTTTCACGGTAATTGACATCAATTCCTCGTGCGGGCGCGAAGAAATACTATAGGCCTTGCCTTCGCGCACCTGGCTGCCCTCGATGAACACCGTGATGTATTGCCCCGCCATAAAGTCAAACGGCCGCGCAACATACAGTGTCGTCACCTCGGGGTTTTCCTGGCGCACCCGCACAATTTCGACAGTTAGTGAATCACGCATTCCTCGACATACCTTTCCATTATTTTTTGAGCGGCTCTAAATTCTTCATCAGTAAAGGTGTGGTAGTTGGCAAATTTCGGGCTAATGGTTGTACCGGTGCGAAAATGCTGCAAGGCAAATCGCTTGGCGCCTTTGACTAGCTCGCCAATCTTTTCAAAATCCGCTACCTCCAACTGCTCGCGGACGATCGTCGTTCGAAATTCATGACCAATTCCTGAGTCAATCATCAACCGCACGTTCTCCTTGATGGCTTCCAGATCAATCGGCCGCGCCGCAATCTCTACGTATTTTTCCAGCGGCCCCTTGACGTCCATAGCGATAAAGTCAATCGTCCCCTCCTCGACCATGCCGCGCACCATGTCAGGATGCGTGCCGTTAGTGTCCAGCTTGACATCAAAACCTAGGTTCTTGATCATCCGGCACAGCACCGGCAAATCTTCGTTAACCGTCGGCTCGCCGCCAGAAATCACCACGCCGTCTAGCTTGCCGATGCGCGATTTCAGAAAAATCATCGCCTCCTCGACCGGGATGCTCGGCGCTAACCGCTCGGGTAGTACCAGCTCCGGATTATGGCAATAGCCGCAGCGCATATTGCAGCCGGAGAGAAACAGCGCTGCCGCCACATGCCCTGGATAGTCCACCAGCGACAGCTTCTGAATCCCGCCAATCGCCACCTTAAGCTGGGATAGCGACGGCGCTAGCTCGCTGGTGTTCGGCGGCATCGTCATAATGCTCCCTCATGTCAAATTCAGCTTGCTTACCGTTATTCCACTGAGAAACTGGACGCAAGAAGCCAACCACACGTGAGTAAACTTCGGTACTTTCGCCGCAATTCGGGCAAGCCGGATGTTCGCCAACGATGTAGCCGTGATTAGCGCAAATCGAGAAGCTTGGCGTGAAGGTAAAGTATGGCAATTTGTAGTTTTCGCAAATTGTCTTGACCAATTTCTTGAGCGTTTGTGGATCATCCATGCGCTCACCCAGGAAGAAGTGAATCACCGTGCCGCCCGTGTATTTGGTCTGCAAATTATCCTGCAAATCCATCAACTCGAACAGGTCGTCAGTATAGTTGACCGGCAAGTGGCTGGAGTTGGTGTAGAACGGATGCTTGACCGCCGCGCCCAAACCATTGGCAAAGTGTGCTCGGTCAGGGAAGCTGGCCTTGTCAAGCTGCGCCAAACGGTAGGTCGTGCCCTCGGCTGGCGTCGCCTCCAGGTTGTAATTATTGCCCGTTTCTTTCTGGTACTCGACCAGCCGATCGCGCATGAAGTCAAGCGTTTTCTCGGCAAATGCCTTACCCTTCTCAGTGCCGATGTCAACGCCCAGCAAATTCAACGCTGCCTCGTTGGTGCCGATCAAACCGATGGTTGAGAAGTGATTTTTCCAGTACTCGTTGAAGCGCTTTTTAATATCTCGCAGATAAAACTTGGTGTATGGATACAGGCTGATATCCGAATCGGTCAGCTGCTCCAGCACCTTGCGTTTGGTCTCCAGGCTGTCGCGCGCCATATCCATCAGCTCGCCCAAGCCCTTGAAAAACTCTTTCTCGTTCTTCGATTTCAGCGCCAAGCGCGGCAGGTTAATCGTCACCACGCCAATTGAACCGGTCATCGGATTACTGCCAAACAAGCCGCCGCCGCGATACTCCAGCTGGCGATTATCAATGCGCAAGCGACAGCACATCGAGCGCGCATCTTCTGGATCCATGTCGGAATTGATGAAGTTCGAGAAGTACGGAATGCCGTATTTGGCGCTAGCTTCCCAAAGATTTTCAATGACCGGATTATCCCAGTTGAAATCTTTGGTGATGTTGACTGTCGGAATCGGGAAGGTAAAGACTCGTCCGTTGGCGTCGCCCTCGGACAACACCTCCAATAGCGCTTTATTAAGCATGTTCATCTCTTCCTGATAATCGCCGTAGTTGGTATCCTGCATCTCGCCGCCGATGATCACCGGGTTGCCGGCCATATGCTTCGGACATTCCAGATCAAGCGTAATGTTGGTAAACGGCGTCTGGAAACCAACCCGAGTTGGCACGTTGACATTAAAGACGAACTCCTGCAGCGCTTGCTTGACCTCGTCATAGCTCAGCTTATCAGTGCGAATGAACGGCGCCAAGAGAGTATCAAAGTCAGAGAACGCCTGAGCGCCAGCCGCCTCGCCCTGCAAAGTGTAGAAGAAATTGACCACCTGCCCAAGAGCTGAACGAAAATGCTTAGCCGGCTTGGAAGCAACCTTGTTTTTAACGCCAGTGAAGCCTTGGCGCAGCAAATCCATCAGATCCCAACCGACACAGTAGACACTTAGCAAATTGAGGTCGTGAATGTGCAGATCACCCTCTTTGTGCGCCCGGCCGATTTTCGGCGAATAGATCTTATCCAGCCAGTAGGTCTTGGTAATTTCCGCCGAAACGTAATTATTCAGACCCTGCAAACTATAACCCATGTTGGAGTTTTCTTTGACTTTCCAATCCAAGTTATTGACGTATTTATCGATCAAATCGACGTGCGCGTTGGATGTAATTTCACGCAGTTTTTTATGCTGGTCGCGGTAAATGATGTAGGCCTTGGCGGTTTTCTTAAACTTAGAATCAATCAAAATATCCTCGACAATGTCCTGGATATCTTCGACACCTGGCAAGCGTTTTGGGTTGCGGGTTTCCAGTACTGCCAGCACCTTGTCAGTCAATTTGACAGCCTGTTTGGCATCAAATTCGCCAGTCTCCAGGCCCGCCTTCTCGATGGCTTTCTCAATTTTTTTACGGTCAAATTTAACAGTCCGACCATCGCGTTTTTTGATTGATTTGTACATACCCCTCCTTATTATGGCAATAGCAAACCAGCCCCAACCTCCCCGAGGGGCTCGTGTTGCAAAAAACGTTATTTATTTTCTAAGACACCATATGTAGTGCTTAATATAGAATATACACGCAATATATAGCGTTTGTCAACGAAAATACATTGTATTATTTACATATGAAGTGCGGAAGTCTTTGTTTCCTCTGATAACGCCAAGACGTCACGGTAAATCATATCAACAATTTCCGCCTGAGCCAGCTTCTCGCCAATTCGCCGCTCACCTGGCACATCCAAAACATCCTGATCTTTCCACCACTGGCGCATTTCCGATTCGCCAAATTCATGAGCGTTTGGCTTAGTGGCGTGGCGGCGCACCGTTTCCTTAAACGATATATCAAAATAATAAATCAGTTTTTCGCCCTGAAAATCATTCAGCAGCCGATGTAGCATCGCGCCGTATTTTTTATTACTCAAAATACCTTCCAAAATCACCGTATAACCAACTTTGTTGCCGTACATACATAGATCATAAATCAACTGAATCGCCGGGTTGCTTTCACTGTCTTTCACGCGAAGTATTTCTCGGCGCACCACATCCTGCGACACCAACATCGTGCCGTAGCCTAGTTGACGCTGGAGCAAGCGCGCCGTGCTGGTTTTACCGCAGCCAGAATTACCGCGGAGAATGATCAGCGGATGAGAGGTCGTCACGTGCGCTCCAGTAAATCATAAGCGGTGGCCGCTGACAGCGCCTGCATTTGACGAAGATTATCGCCTGGCTTAAGCAGCGGTTTAAGACTACGAATAAGGTAAAAACCAACAAACGCTGCTAGCATCTCTGCATTGAGTTCGTCTAGCCACGGCGTTACGTCCTGACCGTGTCGCGCCATATCGACCAGAAACTCCGTCGCACCAGCCCCTCGCGGCGCATAGGAAGCCCAATTCCAATCGACCAATTTCAACTGACCAGTTTGCGGATGAAACGCCAAGTTATCACTGCGAACATCACTGTGATCAAAACAGTCTTCTGGTTGTTTTTGGCGCATACCGAAATATCAACTAATTTATCGCTCTCGCCCAGTAAATCAATCATCTTTTGGCAGCGCCGCTGGTTGACTTCTGATTGCTCCGGTAATAATGTTCGATAATTATCAATCAACTGACGGCGAATATCAGCCTCGGCAATAACTTGATCAATGCCGTTATTCAAGCCGAGCTCCGCCGTCGTAAATGGCTGCAATTGCAATTTCTCAATCACCTCATGTTGCAAATCTGTTTTTTCCAGCTCGCGAGTTGCCGCTACCACCGCTGAAATATATCGTTCTACCAGGGATTTTTCTGCTGGCGGTTGCCACAACCAGCCGTCGGCTGACGCATAACTACTGGTCATCAGCACGTGTCCGTCGCCCTCCAGCTTAGCCCAATCAGCAACATATTGCGGGTGAACTTTTTGCAGTAACCGCATCACTTCATAATCTTTTTTCAGCCAAGCTAACTCGGTCTTACCATCATCAGGCAACACATCAATATCAACTTCTTTGACAAAAATTGTCCGATCGCCGGCCGACACCAAAGCCCGGCGATTACGCGAAAAGCCGCCGCTCACCGAAGTAACTCGCAGGTCGGAAGAGTCAACACCGAGTTCCACTGCCGCACACTGCAGCGCTCTATTGGTCAGCAATTTGTTGGGACTGAGCGAAGTTTTCATATGGAAATTATAGCATTGACCTCGAGTTTACCGCGAGTCGACGTGCGAAACAACCAACATAAATTCCGCGCCACTTGGCGGCTGACTTTTAACCCGAATTGTGTAGCCACAGCGATCCGCCAGCGACTTGGCGATCGCCAGCCCCAAACCATGACCCGACACATCGGTCCGCGTCCGCGCCGCGTCTGCCCGGTAAAATCGCTCAAAAATGTGCTTTTGGTCACCCGGCGCAATGCCTGGGCCATTATCTCTCACCGCGAATTCCAGTGCGTGTTTTTTACGATTCACCCACGCAATCACATTCACTTCGCCGTTTTTTGGTGGCACGTATTTGATAGCGTTATCCATGAAAATTGCTAGAATTTGACGAACCGCATTTGCCTGAAGCGGCACGTCGCCGGTCGGTGATTGATTGTCATACACGAGCTTTACCCGCTTTGCCTGCGCAGCTGGTGTAAACCGCGTCACCACTTCTTCGATAAGCGTAGCTGGATTAACTAGTTCCGGATCAGTTACGACACCCTCCGACTTTGCTAAGTCAAGCAGTGAATTACTGAGCTCGGTCAATCTCTTAATTTCTGCAACGTTCTGACTCAAAACCTGGCGAGCTTTCTTATCGGTCAGCGTTGATTTTCTGAGTGCCACTTCGTTCACAAGTAACAACGCCGCTAACGGTGTTCTCAGTTCGTGACTAGCGTCAGACACAAACTGTGCTTGCTGTTTAATCGCCCGCTCAATTGGCTTGAGCGTCCGCCGCGCCAATAGCAAACTCAGCCAATAACCAACCAGTAGCATCACCCCGTTCAATACCGCCAGCGACATAATCACCGACCCGCGCGTCTCGCGGTTGCGCCGTTCCAGGCGGCGATTGAACTGACGTTCGACGAGCTATGGTGGCTGCTGAGCATGTTCACTCGGCGGCAACGGACGATCTAATTGTACGGAAGTGATAGCATAAATAATCACGCTAAACACTAGTGATAACGTCATGATCACCGCCAGATAGCTCAGTGCCAGGCGTCTGACGCGCTGCTGTTTCATGATTTATCCTCCAGCTTGTAGCCAAAGCCCGGGACGGTGTGAATCAATTTTGCGTCAAATGGTTTATCAATTTTGCGGCGCAAAAACATGATGAATAATTCAACATTGTTCGGCAAGACATCGGCATCAAAATCCCACACGTGCGAGATGATTTGCTCTTTGGACAGGACCTTGCCGGCGTTACGCATCAGATACTCCAACACAGCGTATTCTTTGGCAGTCAGGCTAATTTCCTGTGCGGCGCGTGTCACTTTTTTCAAACTCGGATCAAGCGTCAAATCACCAACTCGCAAGACTTCTTCCAGCTTCTCATTCGGACGACGCAGCAAAGCACGAAGACGCGCCAATAACACCTCAAAACTAAACGGCTTCGCCAGATAATCATCAGCGCCCATATCCAAGCCTTCGACAATATCCCGCTCAGCATCACGCGCCGTCAACATCAAAATCGGCGTCTGATTACCATCTTGACGTAGCACCCGGCAAACCTCATAGCCATTCATTTCCGGCAGCATCACATCAAGAATAATCACATCATAGTCATCCGCCGTCGCCGTTCGGTAGCCCTCGTCGCCGTCATGCGCCACATCGACCGCATAAGCTTCATCCTCCAGACCCTCTTTCAGCGACCGCGCAATCGCCACGTCATCTTCTACTAGTAAAATTCTCATTAACTAACTATCCTCTTTTTCAACTTTAGCACAGGCATCTGAAAAACTGCTGAAAGCACCCCTCTCAAAAAGAAATTAGTCGCCGCAACGAATGACAATTTTAGTACTATCTCCCGCTACGACCTTACATTTACCGCCCACCGGATACGTGGACTTCGGGTCAGTGTGACCAAAATCCAGATCAACTATTACTGGAATTTTTGAATCGATATTCTTTGAAAGAATGATGTCGCTAATCATATCGTCTGTCGCCCGAGATTCGCCCTGAAAACGCCCAACTAAAATTGCTTTTACTTGACGAAAGAACGGCTGTTGCATCAACGCCTGCACGTGGCGTTCAAACGTTTCAGGAATTGAATCATAGCTATCGTCTTCAATGCACAAAATAATATCGCCTTCAACTTTCGGAAAATATTCCGTACCATTCAACAGATTTAGACTGCACAAATTGCCGCCAATCATTACTCCTTCAGCCGATCCGCTCTGTACAACTCGCGGTCCATTATTTTTCAAAGCTTGGCGCGGCGAAGCTTCGTCATAATTCCACGGGAAATCGTAAAATGTTTCCGATTGCTGAACGACAAGTTCTGTTGGCTGATTGGTAAACAAACACCGCCGAAAATACTCCAACGAATAATTAGCTTCTGGCGGCAAACCAAAACAATAGAAATTTGGCATCGCATAAGTCACCAGACCAGTTTTTGCCAAAATCGCATGATTGAGAACGGTGATATCAGAAAAGCCACCAAAGATCTTCGGATTGTCTTTTATAATCTGCCAGTTAACTTTACCCAGCATCTGATTTGAATTAAATCCGCCAATCGCCGCCAGAATACACTTCACGTTTTCGTCCATAAACGCTTCGTGCAAATCCTCAACCTTCTCGTCGTCCGTCGGACAACCTCGCTGATTGCGAGAAAAAGCATTTTTGCTAAACGTAACTTTTAGTCCCAGTGATTCTAGGGCTGCTTTCGCCCGATCTAAAACTCTTTCATCAATATCACTCGCGGAACGCGCCGGTGCAATCACCCTTATTTCATCACCTGGCTGTAATTTCTCTGGTATCATATATTTCCTTTCCTAAAATTGATCAAGCAAAAAACCTCCCGCAGGAGGCAAAACACAACAATAAAACGCCTTCTGCTTACACGTGGAGATGGTAACAAATTGAGAGTAAATTCGTCATGGCTTCAGTACATCATAGCCATACTGAAAGATTAAAGCAACGAACGAACTTCCACTGCTAGCACGCCATAATGTTTTTGGTCAGCAACGGAATAATATTTGTTGTATTCGGCAGCGGCAGCTTCGGCACTGGTGGCGTGCGGGATAACACGGTGGTAACCCTCGGCCTGCACCATTTCTAAAAAGGAATTGTAGTGGCGGATAGCGATAATCTCCACGCGTGCTTGATCTGGTTCGCCGTCGTGTAGTATTCCTTCGGCATCGCGAACATCGCGGCGCAGGCGAATCTTATCGCCGACTCGGTACTCGGCAAACTTTCCACGATTCAACCGACCTTCAACCGTCTTCCGCCCGGCGATAATATCGTCGAGTAATTTTGATTCTCGTCCTGAGTGCCAGATTTTCATAATTCCTACAGTGTTGTATCTTTTTTATAGTTTTTCTTAACTTCTTGCCAACAGCGATGCCATAGAATTATAGCACAGCCTATAAAAGTGTTTCTACTAGGCATGCCTACAAGGATATATTAGGGTATATTTTATGAATATAGCCCTCCATAAGCTAAAACCTCTAAGATGGCAATGTGTTGCCCGTGATAACATCAGATATCTCTTGCGTGAAAGGTAGCTAAAATTGTTTATGATTTCCTACGCCAAAAGGTACCAATGTTTAGGACAGATACCTACTACAAACCATACTCAGATAATTTAATTGACGATATCTTCTAGATATAGGTGCTCTAGATTTTATAAAGTACTAAATCCGTCTCCTACTTTACTTTTCACGATATATCCACTAACGCATATATCGCGCCGACCAGGCTAGCTGTGTATATAGTGCATTTATATGATAAATTCTACTTTGATTATGAAGTGTAGTCAAAAATCTTCAGATTAGGTAAATTAAACAGCCATCGCCTGCGCTTCCGGCCAAATTCGCTGCACCAGCCGTTTGCCGCGCGTGGTTAGCCGCACCCAAGCGTCGCCATAGACCTGGTCGATCGCCATCAAACCTTTACGCCGCAGATCCACCAGCACATGCATCGCCGTTCGGCGCGGCATACCCATTTGTGCCGCCAGCATAGCCGCCTCATCGCTGCCATCCTCATAGACTTGCTGCAACACCAGCGCTTCGTTGGTGGTTAAGATTGCTTCTTGTGATTGTATCGTCTTCATACTTATCCTTTCTTATGGTTATCGTGAGTATATGATAACCAGACGATCTGTAATTTTGCTGTAAGTGGCGGTAGCCTCTATAAAACAACCTACCAAAACCACGGTATCCACGCCGATGGCAGCAGCATAATCAACGAAACTACAGCCAGTCCAATATACAACCCCAACGCCGGTCGGGTCAGATACGGCGTATCATAATGGTATATCCGCCGCAGCTCATAATAATCCCACAAACGCCAGGCGCAGATGATTAGGAGAACGACACAACCAAGCGAAATCATACCGCTAAAGTCAAATCGGTGCGTCTGATTGCTCATGTTAATAACGAATATTAGCTCCGATACTATCAAACACGACCACCACCGCTCATCGCGCTTTATTCCCATCACCAGTACACAAAAACCAAGCGGTACGATTAGCCTTAGTGCTGGCGTATAGCCAAAGACTAGTTGCGTATAATAACGAACTGGATATTTATTATTGGCGACATCGGCAATTAGCATACCGGCGCCATAGAACACCCCTAAAAGCACGGCGGTGGACAACAACAGCCGCCATATATCATTACGAAGCACCTCTTTTATGGTAATGCAGTCGGCCTGGGACGTAGCCGGAAGTTTAAGAAACGGAATCATATATCTACCTCAGAAAAGGCGAGCAGTTTACCGACATGCCTGGGTCTCTTCGTCACAACAAAGCACAGGTAGCTGCTACCCCGGCACCCTTACGGCTGCGGCGTCGACTTCTCCTTCTTTGGTTCGGCGGCTTTTTTGAATTCGGCAGCAGCCAGACCGGCTTCTAGGTCTTTGCCCGAGACAAAGCGCACTTTCGCGGTTTCAATGGTCGCAACATTGACGTCTTCTGCTTTATCGACGCCTTTAGATTGCAGGGTAATATGGAAATAGCCAAGGTCGCCCAGGTGAATATTCTCGCCATTCAGCAGCCGGTGCCGGATTTCATCAGTAAGTGCCATCAGCACAGCATAGACATCGACATGACTAACAGTGGTCGATGTGTCTGATATACTTTGGGCAATGGTTTTCAGGTCGACCGGCTGGCGCCCGGTAACGGTGGCATAGAACTTTTTTGGTTCGCTTGGCTTGGTTGGATTAGTTCGTTCAACTGCTTTATAATGAATTGGCATATATACTCCTATCTATTCGGCAAAATCGCCTTTATGTTTTGTAAAATAGCCTTTATATTTTCAAAAACAGCCTTTATGTTTTCAAAAACAGCCTTTATGTTTTAATCGATATATATTGCTATCGGGATATGTGGCAATTAGCTTCCCGATAATCTGCGTATCACCCCTGTTAACTAGAAAACGTGACCGGCACCCCCTTTCGCTGAATTAGTCTGCGGCGCGGTGTTAGTGGTTGGCGGCTGTGCTGAGTCGGTTTGACCCGACGGAGCAGTTTGGTTGTTTTGGTTGGCACTATTATTATTCTGTGTTGCTGGTGTTTGTGAGTTTTGGCCAGTCTGATTTTGGTTAGCACCTGGCACACCGCCCATTTGTCCACCCGTCCCGCCCTGCTGACTATTTTGGCCGCGGCTCATGCCGGGTGGACCGCCAGCCTGATTGTTCATGCCGTTTTGCGTGCCACCGACTTGCATGCCGACAACGAAACTCAGGGCGCAAACCACCACACCGCTAACCGCTAAACCAGTGATTACCCCGGCACTTAAACCGTTCTTGCTAGAGTTTGTGCCATTCGGACGCGGCGCTGGTGGCTGATCATAAACCGCTTCTGGCGTGGTGAGCTGTGCTTGCTTGGTTTGTGAAATTGCCATAATTTCTCCTTTCGTTACGTTACTCTCTCGATAATTCGTACAGTGTTACATCGCTACCTCCATAATTAACGACGGTGCCAGTTTGTTTGACCCACGCCGTGATTTCATTATTACCGCCGCCTGGGCCGCCACCACCGCGACCATGTGAGCCGATGGCGTAATAGTTGACTTTGCCGTCCTTCACTAATTGCTTGAATTGCTCCAGCGTCAGTGGCGTATCGCTACCATTGAATCCACCGACCGCCATGACTGGCTGGCCGCTGGTCAGCTGAAGCGCCGCTGATTCATTGGCGCTGGCCACCGCTACCAGCCAGGTTGCGCCGTTTTGATGCTCTACGAGATACTGCACCAACTGGCTGTCCGCCTGCGACGATTCATTATTACTACCCTGCATCGCCGTCGAACTCGGCCCGGCCGTTGGGATACTGCCAGTGTGTACGACATTGACTGTTGCCAACGTATACACCGTCGGGGCGAGTGTGCAGGCAGCTAGGGCAGTGATAATTGCCAAGTTTTGCAGCCACCGCCGCGGTGCGTAAAGATTAACTAACAATCCAATCATTCCCGTCAGACCCAACAGGCCCACTATCCACACCAGCCACGTCATCGTGCCGGCGTAACCGAGGATAATTACTGCAATCACCGCCGTCACGCCGACCAGTACTGGTAGTAGCCACGCATATGGTTTGCGCCTAGTATAAGCACCCCACAAAAACGGCAGACTAATACCAACGAGTGCCGCCACCGCCGGCGCCATCACCACCACGTAGTACGGGTGAATCACACCGCTGGTCATGCTGAAAATCACGATGTGAATCAGTAGCCACAGCATCCAGAAAATTACTGCCGCTCGTCCACGATTGGTGCGTGGCGTTTTTCGCAAAATCCATAGCATCAGCCCACCACCCACCAGCGCCAAGACCAACAACCAAGCAATATTTGGCCCAAAATCATTGTTAAAGATCCTGAAAATTCCCGTTTGCCCACCAAAGCCCGTACCACCCGGACCATGCCCGCCACCAGGGCCACCGCCCATACCACCCGGCATCATACCGGCGCCATCTGCCATAGTCTGCGTGGTATTACCAGCAGTTTGAAGTGTTGTCGTACCGCCTATTCCACCACTTGGTGGCACACCACCCGGGCCACCACCTCCACCACGCCCACCGAGCAATCGACCAAAGCCGTTATAGCCAAATATCAAGCTCCAAATATTGTTATCGTTAGTGCTGCCCACCCACGGCCGACTACCAGCTGGCGTCAGCCAGACCAACGCACTCCACCACAGCGTCGACATCGTGGTGATTATGCCGGCAAACATCACGTGTAAAAATCGCATCACAATCGGTGGCTTGGCAAACACCAGATAGACCACTACCATCGCTGGTAATACCATCAGCCCTTGGAGCATTTTGGTGTTAAACGCCAGTCCTGTGAATAGTCCCGCCAGACCCAGCCACAGTAGCGGCCGCTTACCCTCCAGCGAGCGTAAAAACGCATAGCCACTAGCCGTCAACATCAATGTCAAAATAGCATCAGGGTTGTTAAAGCCAAACATCAGTGCCGCCACTGGTGTAAATGCCAGTACCGCCCCAGCAATTGCCGCACTCATGAAACCGAACTGCCGTTTTACTGCCTCGTACACCAGCCACACCGAACCAACTCCCGCCAGCACACTTGGCAGCAACATCGAGAAGCTTGAAAAACCAAACAACCGAGCGCATAGTCCCATCACCATCGTCGCTAATGGTGGCTTATCAATCGACACGTAATTTGCCGCGTCCAAACTACCAAACAACCACGCCGTCCAATCCTGACTGGCCGCCTGCACCGCCGCCGCATAGTAACTATTGGCCATGCCGTTATGCAGCACACCAAACAAATACAACCCACCAGTCAGCGCCAACAACACCGGTAGCGTCCACTTCTCAAACCACGATCGCTTGTCTAGCTCCTTATTGACGCGGTACAGCCCTTTCAGATCATCGACGGCCGTTTTCACAATTTTCACGCGGCTATCCATATCCTCAATCCAGGTTACCGGCTGCTCGTGAATCGGCACACCCGCCCGCTCAGTTTTGATCAGTAATTCAGTGTCAAAAAACCACTCATTGTCTTTGATTTTCGGCAAGAATTTTGCGGCGACATCCCGGCGAATCGCCTTGAAACCACATTGCGCGTCGCTAAACTTGGTGCCTGACGTCCATTTGATAATGTTGTTATAGCAACGCGAGATGAGCTCCCGCTTCAGCCCACGGCTAGTTCTAGAACCTTTCATCAGCCGCGAACCAATCGCCACGCCAGCTTCGCCCGCCACTAGTGGTTGAATCATCGGCAGAAAATCATCCAGGCTAGTCGATAGATCAACATCCATATAGGTCAAGATGTCGGCTGGGCTATTCTGCCAGACTCGTTTGAGCGCTCGCCCGCGACCGCGCTCCGCCAGGCTGACCACCCGCACCGACTGATGTTTTTCCGCTAAGTTCTCGGCAATTTCCAGCGTCTTGTCCTGACTACCGTTGTCCGCGATGGTGATTTGGTAACGATACGGCAAATGCTTTGCCATATACTCATCAAGCGTCGTGATACTTTTTTGGAGAATCTTTTCTTCATTGAGCACCGGCACGACAATATCAATGAGCGGACGGGTAATCGCCCGAAATGGCGGCTGGCTCTCAGTAGCGGCGAGGTGTCGCGACCGAGCCAGCGGTTGGGTTATGGTTGCTGCTTTCATAGTCATGCTAGCAACTATAAATAATCTCTCTGTAAAAATACTTTAAGCCATTTTCGGGGAATATTATATTTTGGCCAACCACAAATTAAGTAGACCTATGAGTTTAGGTAAAATTTTTAACAAACTATCATCAGCCATCACAAAATCAGAGCAAAGAAAAGACGCCTCCATAGGAGTGTATTTTCTTTGCTCACTACGATAAATGAAGTTATAACTTTGGCTAAGCAATTTTAATCACCATAAAGTCCTTTGCGAACACCTATCAATCCCCCTACAGCGTTAATTGGCCATTCAGTTGGCTAGTCAAAATCACTTAGGTAGGGATGTATACATACGAAAATGCGATCATCACTGTTACCAACTTGAACATTACCATCAAGATTAGACCCAAATATATTAAACACCACATAACCTATAGCCAATGATGCAGCCCAAATCATTTTTCCATCATTAATCTGATCCTTTATCTTATTTACTGATAATCTATCGACTTCAGCTCTCGTTACTTGTTTTATTTCAAATGAAGAAATCGGCTGTTCGGTGTGTTTCATACCTCCAAACTCAAGTCGCCAGCCAATATGAACCATCATATTATCTAGTGGTACAATTCTTGAATTATACAGTTGTGAATAAAATTCTTTTGGTATCTGAAAAGCACCTCCTATTGTCTTACTAATTATTAGTACGGTTTTTTGCACCCATAATGCAATAATGGCCTGTTCATCTCTAGAATAACTAGCTGGTCTATGTTCAAAAATAAGCGGACCGAGTAGCTTACTGGCTCTTGTCTCTATATCAGACATCCATCCGTTATTGCATTTTTCGCAAACAATTTTTATCTTGTCTTGAAAAATTGAGCTTTGCCAATTTCTGCTTAAATCATCGCCCCTTACTTCATTATTACCTTTAGTGCCTTTCGCAAACTTCTGAGATAGCCAGTCGGAAAATATATGTTCTCGCGAAATATTTTTACTAGAACCGCAAAAAACACAAACTCTAGACATCAGTTTTACCGCTTGAACATGAAGTGAGCTCAGGATGCTCCTTTAGGATGTCATATCCGGGTTTTGCAAGTTTATAACGTGGCGTGCCCCTTGAGCTATACTCGAGAGTTAACAGTCCCCATAAAACCATTTGGTCAAGGTTCGCTTCAAATTCGGCCGCATCTACTTTATTCAATTCGTCCATAAGACTAGCGTTTTTAATCTCTCCTACCGGACGAATGAAACTGCCACCCATAGTTCGCAAAACGAGTAGCTCCTTGTAGTCAGTCATGGCTCCAAAGAGCCTCAGTGCTAAAATCTGAATTGCATCAAGTGTTACTCGAGTTTCATCCATAGCGTTTTTTTGTATCTTTTTTGAGGAACTGGTGCTATCTAGCTTCGTTTTTGGTTGCTCAATTTTTTCTCGCACCTCACTATCATCTAATAGACGCATTGCTAAGCTGCTCAACGTGAGATACTCATAGGCACGTACTGAATCATTTATATTACCATCTGATGTATGGCTCTTTTCATTACGAAACCGATCAATAGCCATAGTCAAGAATTTGACGGCACTCTGGAAATCATTGTCAACATTTTCTGCTGACGCGCCTTTAATATACAGCCCACCTTTACCAAATGCTTCAGATCCAGTTTCGTATGTAGTTAGTTCGCGGAGCCTATCGCGAACAACCTTAAAACTTTTTTCGACAGCTTCTGGATAATACCCATCTGTATACAGTTTAGAACACTTTTGTTTAACATTTTTATGCAAATTCTCTAAAGCTTGAGTGCTTATCGGCTTCTCAGTGTTACTCACCTTTTTACTCTTTAAAAATTCTAGAATACCAATTAAGAGACTACGACACTTATTTAAATTTATAAAATAAGCTTCAGTCCTTCGCTTAGCATTAATATTAGGATTAAGGTTGATAACAGCTCTATGTTCACCACTGAGCAGATGGAAATCCCGAACCTCACCAGCTTTTTCACCTAATATATCTCTTAATAAAAGCTCAGTTTGTGTGTGCCATGATTTATAATTATCATAATTTTCAGCCCTTTCAAGGTCATCAATCTTATCAATCTGATCTTTCAATAACCGTATTTGTGCGCTATTTTTCATACATATCTCCACCTAGATTATACATCAATCAGAAAAGTGATAAATTAGCCTGAATTACCCTTTAAATAGTATTTTGAGATTCTACTTAATCCCTTTACAGCTCCATACGACTGCTAAGACAACTGTTTGGAATAACCAATACCTTTGGCCATTTTAGTCAACAAAGAAAAAACACCTCCCTGGGGAAGTGTCTTTTCTTGGCTCCGGGGGCGGGGTTCGAACCCGCGGCCTATTGGTTAACAGCCAACCGCTCTACCGCTGAGCTACCCCGGAATACGTGTCGTATTATAGCGAGTTTTCAATCAGTTGTAAAGTTACCGGCGGACGATTTCCAGGGCTTTTTTCAAGATTTCTGCCTCCAGGCGCGATTTCTCATCATCCGCCGCTTCCCGCTGCTTAATCTCCTTCACCAAGTTTTGCCACCAAGCCTCTTTTTCCACCTGGTGCAGCACCAATGACCGCACCTCGCCGTCGCGCTTATCTAGCATCCCGGCCGCCACCAAATTATCGACATGCTTGGCCACCGTTGAGACCGACTTGTACCCCAGCGCCCGCATAATTTCCCGTAGCGTCGGACTGTAGCCATTGCCCTTAATAAACCCATCGATAAAATCCAGCAGTATTTTTTGCTTTTTTGTTGGCTGCATGCCTTTAGTATAACCTGCCCGCACTATTTGCGCTATACTAAAGAGGTGAAGCGAGTATCATCAACGATGTATGTGTGGCTACTGGCCGTTGTGTTGTTTGGCGGCGCGCTGTCACTACAGCCGAGCATCAGTCTGGCGATGCTTGATTTTCCATCATTCCGCATTGGACTATATCAAGTGGCGGTGATCAGTGTGGTTGGCTGCGGTCTGGGTATAGCGGTGCGCCAGCGACTGTGGCTCCAAGGGCGATGGTGGTGGCTCGGCATTAGCATGCTGGCTATCACCAGTATCGTTGGGCTGTTATTATCCTATGTCCGAGCGCGTACCGCATTATACACGGCATCGCTTTTATTGCTGCTGATAACCGCAGTATGCGCTGCCCTGATGTACCGGTCATTATCGACGAGTGATCGGCGCCGTCTCATGACAATTGGCCTGTGGAGCGGCATTGTGTTTGGTATATTAGCGGTGCTGCAGCTCATCATCGCCCACATTGAGCCAACGGCGTTCGGTACGCTCTGCTCAGGTTGTCACGCCGGCGTGTTTGGCTTTGTCAGGATCAATTTATTTGCCGCTGAGCCGCAATTTTTAGCAAGTAGCTTACTGCCAGCCCTGTTTGTTGGACTGTGCTGGCGAGAAAGGCGGCAACTGGCAGGCTGGAGCGTTTTTAGTAGCAGTGTGGCGATCAGCCTGACCTTTTCGCGCGGTGCGTTTATCGCGATAATCGGTGCGTGCATCGTGTATGGTATCGTCCGCTGTTGGCAGCGGTGTAGAAGCGAGGCTCGTTCCATTGACACCGCGGAGCCTATTCATCGTGACGTGTGGCGTCAACTCGGCATCATCACGGCCGGGTTCGTGATTGGATGCACTCTACTGCTGGTATCAGCGGTGGTTCGCTATCACAACACACCGCACATTGCCTATAATACTGCAGTGAGCATGCTTGACCAGTTGTCGCTCGGCCGCATCAAATTACCGCAGAAAAATACCATCCCGACGCCGGGCAGCACACCCTCACCGCAAGCACCACCAACCAACGAGACCACGGCACCGCAATCATCACCGTCACCGCCCGCCACCCAACCAAACCAGCCCACACCACCAGCCAATTTCCAGCCATCGGGTTTCGTCGCCGCTTCGGCTAATGACCGACTCAACGCCGCTCAACTGGCGCTCCGAGCCTGGGCAGCAAGTCCACGCACCATACTCTTTGGGACTGGCCTTGGCAATCTCGGCAGCTTTATCCAACATCAGCTACATCAACCGGTATCGACCGACCACACGGTGTATATTTTCTACGTTTTGCTGCTGAGTAATATCGGCGTTGTCGGTGTGCTACCGCTTCTAGCCCTGCTCACTGTCACGCTATGGCGCAGTGGCCGATGGCTACTAAAACCGTGGGGGCGATTTGCCTTACTGTTAACGACGGCCATCGCCATCCACTTTTGGTTTTTTGGCAGCTTGATCAACTCGGTACATTGCCTTGCATGGATTGGTATTTTCTTGTATAATCACCCCAAAGGTCATGAAGAAGAACTCTGATTTTTACTTCAAATTGGTGTTGATCGGGCTGGACGTACTGGCGCTAGTTGGTGCGTTCACGGCGGCATACATCATGCGCGTATCACTCGACACGCGACCCTTCCATGTGCAAATTGGAGCGCTGGAGTTTATCACGTCGATTGTGCTGATGCTGCCGCTGTGGGTTGTCTTGTTCTCGTTTTTTGGGCTATACGACCGTGAACACTATATTCATCCGCTGCGTGAATTTTGGCGGCTTGGTATGGCGGCGGTTTGCGGCATCATGATGATGATTTCCTTCAGCTTCTTTAGCAACACGCCGCTCTTTCCGGCCAAGATGGTGGTGATTTACGCGCTGATCATCAGCTTTGTCATCTTACTCATTCTGCGTAGCGCTGCCAATATCGTGCGGCTGCATCTGCTGCGCAAAAACATCGGCATCAAGCGCGTGGCGCTGGTCGGCAATGCCGAATCGACGCGGACGCTGGCCGAGTTTATCAGCGCCCATCCCTCAACCGGCTTTCATCTCAGTGCCATCATATCCAAAGACGGACTCATCCCGCCACGGCTCAAGGGTTTGCGGCGCTCGACACTGGCATCGGCCTTGACTCGCGATAAAATTGACGCCATTATTCAGACCGACACTGCTCGCAGCGAAGCGCACTATAACTTGGCGGAGCAGCACTATCTCGATTTTTATCAAGCGCCAGCCCTCGACGGTCTGATGACCGCACGGCATACGGTCGAGATTATCAATTCCGTGCCACTAGCGTATATTCACCCAACACCGCTAGCCACCGGCTACGGACGCGTGGTCAAACGGTTGATGGATCTCATCGGTGCGACCATCGGCATTATTATCACCTCACCAATTATGCTGCTAGTGGCAATCGCCGTTAAGCTCGGCGACCCGCGCGGCCCCGTACTGATGCATGGGCAGCAGCGGCGACGCTTGACTCAGTTTAATCGCCCGTTCAAGGTGTATAAGTTTCGCTCGCACTACGCCAAGTTTGACGGCAAGACTGACGAGGAAGTATTCACGATGATCGGCAAGCCAGAGCTGATCGACGAATATCGGCAGAACGGCGACAAGCTCGATCATGACTTTCGCGTCACACCAGTCGGTCGTTTCATCCGCCGGTTTAGCCTCGACGAGCTGCCGCAGTTATTTAACGTTATCAAGGGCGATATTAGCCTCGTTGGGCCGCGGGCGCTGGTGCCGCATGAGTTGAGTAATTATGAAAAAAAGCACACGCTGCTGACGGTCAAATCTGGCCTGACTGGCCTAGCGGTTGTGTCGGGGCGGCGCAGTATCGGCTTTGAAGAGCGGCGGCGACTGGATCTCTACTATGTACAAAACTGGAGTTTATGGCTGGATATCACCATCCTCCTCAAGACCTGCCTGGTCATCTTTAAAAAGGAGTCTTGATGCGCACCCAGCCGACCATCGCGATCGTTCATGACTGGTTGTATGGCGGTGGCGCCGAGCAAGTTGTCCTGGCGCTACACCGGCTCTATCCTGACGCCCCAATTTATACCTCGTATTGCTCGAGAAAGTGGCGGAAAAAACTTGATAACAAGGTAGTAACTGGTTATTTGCAGCATTGGCCATTCGCTCAGCTCAGGCGACTGCTGCCGGTGCTCAGACAGCGGTGGTTTGCGCGGCTGGATTTAGGGCAATTTGATATTATCATTTCCAGCTCTGGTAACGGCGAGGCGAAGTTTATCCGAACCACCCGTCCCGATCAACAACATATCTGTTATTGTCATACGCCGACGCATTTTTATTGGCGACACTATCAGGAATACTTGCGTCGACCGAGCTTTCGGCCGCGGTGGCTGGCGCGACTGGGCTTGCGGCTGCTGGTCCGGCCCCTCCGGCGACGTGATTATCAAGCAGCCCAGCACGTTGATGTTTTCTTGGCTAATTCCACCGCCATTCAAGCCGATATCAAGCAATTCTATGACCGGGACAGCATTGTCGTCTTTCCGCCGGTGCAAACAACCAGCTTTATGGCGCTCGCAAAAACCAGGCCGCGCTCCGTGACGCTACCTGACCGACCGCGCTGCCTGGTGTGGGGGCGACTGGTGCCGATGAAGCGGCTAGACTTGGTAATTCAAGCCTGCCAGCAGCTCGGTTGGCCACTCGACATTATGGGCGATGGGCCTGATCGTGAGCGGCTGGAGAAGCTGGCGGGTGACTCGACGCGCCTGCTTGGCTACGTCGGTGACGAGGCCCGGGCTACCGCCATTCAACAAGCCGACCTATTCCTATTTACCGCCCATGAAGACTTTGGTGTCGCACCAGTTGAGGCCTTGGCCGCTGGACTGCCGGTGGTAGCATACCAGGCCGGTGGCGCACTGGATTATATCAACCCTGGTAAGAACGGCTGGTTTTTCGCTGAACAAACCGTTGAGAGCTTGGTGGCAACGCTACAGACACTGCCTGGTCAACAGATCTCGCCGCGAACCATCGCCACCTCCGCCAAACCATTTGCTGAACATGCTTTTACACTCGCTATAAAGAAACTTGTAACCAACGAATGGAGGAACACTCATGCGCATCGCCATTGATGCTCGTACGCTACGGACGAGCACCGGCCGTTACGTCGAACGGCTGATTCATTATCTACAAAAAATTGATAACAGGAATGACTATATTATCTTACTCAAGCCAAAGGACATGGATAGCTGGCAGGCCGATAACCCGCGCTTTCAGAAAGTCGCCTGTCCATTTGCTGAATTTTCATTTGCCGAGCAACGAGGTTTTAAGAAACAGCTGGAGGAGCTGCGCCCAGATCTCGTGCATTTTGCAATGGTTCAGCAGCCCGTGTGGTACCGGGCCAGCCCGGTCGTCACCACCATGCAAGACCTGACCACCGTTCGGTTCAACAACCCCGACAAGAACCCGATGGTCTTCTGGATAAAGCAGCAAATTTATAAATGGGTCAACAAAAAAGTTGCCCGAAAGTCAGCTCATGTCATTACTATTTCTGAGTTTGTCAAGCGCGACTTGGTGGATTTTACCGGAGTCAGTCCAGACAAGATTACCGTGACGCTTGAGTCAGCCGACGAGCTACCAAAGGGCAATGATCCAGTCAAAGAGCTGGTTGGAAAAAAGTTCATCATGTATGTTGGCCGACCGACACCGCATAAAAATTTGCGGCGGCTGATTGATGCATTTAAATTATTGCAACAAAAGCACCCCGAGCTGACGCTGGCGTTGGCTGGCAAAAAGGACGGTAACTACGCTCGCCATGAGGCGTATGTTACTGAACGCGGTATTACAAATGTCGTTTTCACTGGTTTTGTGTCGGACGAGCAACTGCGCTGGATGTGCGAGCATACGGCTGTGTATTGCTTCCCATCGCTGAGCGAAGGTTTTGGCCTGCCGGGTCTCGAAGCCATGCTGCACGGCGCGCCGGTCGCTTCAAGCACCGCCACTTGCCTGCCGGAAACGCATGGCGAGGCGGCTCACTACTTTGATCCGTATAGCGTCGAGGACATGGCGCGGGCAATTGACGAGCTTCTGACGGACGAGAAACGACGCCGTGAGCTCATCAAGAAGGGTAAGCAGCACGTCAAAACCTTCTCGTGGCAGCGAATGGCCGAGCAGACGCTGGCGGTGTATGAGCAGTATGGCCGCAAAGAATCCAACTCATAGCGGATGATCCTGGCTTATCCACACTAGATACTTACATTTGTAATCATAGTCGTTAGGTCGTGGCTCGGCTGCTGGGCTATCTTTGCAACTGCTTTGCGATGTCACCACACTTGGCGGCCACATCCCGCCGTGCCACCAGCACACCGTCTGGTGTGTTAACCACCACTACATTATCAAGGCCGATCACCGCCACCGGCTTGTCCGGCTGCTCGTTGCGAATATAGGTATTAGCGACATCAATGGTATGAATGTTGTCACCATATGCGTAATTACCCGCCTCATCCTTGGTAACCGCGTCGTGTAGATCCTTGAAATTACCGATATCCATCCAGTCAAAGCTGGCCGATACCATAGCCAGCTGATGAGCTTTTTCGATCAGGGCGATGTCGATGACTTGATTATCTAGCGCCAGGTATGCGTGATTGTAAGCCTCGCTACCAAAGTCAGCAATTGACGCTAACGTCTGGTAATTTGACCACAGATCTGGAGCACTCCGCTGCATTTCATTCCTAAACACCTCAACCGAGCCAACAAAATAGCCGCAGTTCCACAAATAATTTCCCGACTCAACATACCGCTTCGCTGTCTCGTAATCAGGTTTTTCCTTGAACGACTCGACATTATAGACGCCCGCTTGAGCATCAATCACCCCATCGCGCTGAATATAACCAAAGCCAGTCGACGGGAAGGTCGGCTCAATGCCGATAAGCGTAATACAACCACGCTCACGAGAAATGCGCGCTGCTGTATCGAACGAGTGGGCAAACCCCTGGGTGTCACGCACATTATGATCAGAGTGAATAAAGGCAATCGGCTCAGTCCGGTCATGGTGGCGATTGATATAATCCAGGGCCAATACGATACAGTGCGCTGTCCCCCGCCGTCCCGGCTCGATCAGAAAGGCCTCGTCCGGCAGCTCGGGTAGCTGCGCCCGCAGCGCCCTAGCATGACTAGCCTCGGTCACCACATAAATTGTATCACCCAGCTTTCTGGCCCGGTCATAGGCTTGTTGGACCATGGTGCGCTCACTAGTTAACGCCAAAAGTTGTTTTGGTTGAGTGGAGGTTGAGAGTGGCCAGAGACGCGTACCTGAACCACCGGCAATAATTACAGCTATCATACTATATAGTATACCGAGTTAGGCACACAAACGCCACCTATTCTTTAGAGGATTCTGTATCCATATCACAATGAGCCACTAGCGGGACCTGTCAGCGTCAACACCGCCCTCGTAGCCAAATAACATCGCTATAGCTTCTACCCTACCAAAGAACTGCTGTATCCGCTCAATCGTTGGATCTTTTGGCATTAATGTAAGCTCTTTTAGTATCATTTCGCGCAGAACAGCCTTCTCGGCATCAAGCTCACTCAGCAATTTGATGCGCTGTATCTCGGCTTCATAGTCCTGAGGAGCCTCAGACTTCTTTCCTAGTAATACGTGGGCCTGCATTCTAGCTTGTTCGTCGCGCTTTCTGTCAAAATCAAGATTATCTGTTTCCTGCTTAACCTGCGATTCTGGATACATCAGGTCGACCTCAGTTCCACCGACACGCTCTCCATTAGCCATTGCCGCCAGAACAGTATAGTACATATATAACCAGTTGTTCATTCCCGGTGCATCTGAAGGATAATCTAATAGGTGCTGCATCCCTTGACGATTATAGCCCCGTGGACCAGCGAGCGCATCCGCCGGCATTCCTAGTATATACTCGAATAACCAGCCGATCAATTCCTCGGTACGCCGCTGGAATGGCGGCATTGATTCTTTTGAACGCTCTGTCCGCCCAATAACGACGACTGAAAACTCATCCAGCATCCTACTAATCTCTTCTGCAAAATCTGGCATACCCGTTTTCTCTGGCTCGGAGGTGATAATTTTATTTCCACCTTGATCTAGTACACACCTCGCACCAATCTGTCGCTGCTTGGGAATTCCTCCTTCTTCTGGTTTAACACATACTACGGCAGCCCCGAGCTGACCGAGGTCCTTTGCAATAAGCGGATCAGGCGACGCATCAACCACAACGCATGGCAGCTCATGGTCTTTGACACATCTCTTTACGGTCGTGCGCGCGAGGTCGTAACGGAGATCGTTACGCTTATACTTTGTTCCCGTCACCATAACAACCGGTGCTCCATCTATAGGAGGGCTCTCTACTCGCTTCATGTATTCATTTTAACATATAAGTTTAATTTGTCAATAACAGATCAGTCCTCTTACACTTCAAAAACGCTTTGTACAAACGATATCGCGTCTACTACACGCTTCACGTTCTCACCCTGTTCGCCCGGACGCATTTCGATTGATACAACGCCCTTATAGCCAATGTGTTTTAGCGCACCAGCTGCGGCGCGATAGTCAACGTCGTCGCGATCATAAACTCGATCAAGCATCGGAGCGCTAACATGAAAATGCTTCAAGATATCGCCATTATTTCGTATCGATTCGCCAATATCATCGCCAGCTAACGCCATACACGCCGTATCAAGATGCAGACCGATCCCCTCCGAGTTAATCGTACGAACCAGCCGCGCGCCTTCATCCGCCGTTGTTACGTAGTCACAATTATATTGAAGTGCATTCGGTTCGATACAGAGCATGGTGTTATGCTGCTTGGCAATGTCACCGAGCTCGGCGAAGAAACGGCTTGCGATGCTGTCCGCCTCTTCTACCGACACCGCACCGCGCTGTCGATTCTTTGGCGAACCAAACACCAATCGACCAGCACCCATGTCTCCAGCCAATCGCAAAAAGTCAGCCAAATATTGCCGCATTTCGTCGCGAAGTTCGCTTGATTCAAACATCTTCAGATCGGGGCGCGCGAACAACATCGACTGAAAGGCCGCGATCTCAATGCCATACCCCCTCCACCACTCGACATACTCGTTAATTTGCTCGGGAGTCGCCTTGGTCGGATCATCCCAGCGCTTCGTCGGCGCGATCTCGACGTAGCGTACGCCAAGCTCCCGCAGCTTTGCGGCGACGTCCGCTTCTTCTTCATTTGTCCATGCGATGTTCGATATAGCTAGTTTCATGTAGTCATTATATCACTACTTATCGCGAAGACCATACTGACCTTTAGCATAATCAATTTCTTGACCAATATCATCCAAACCCAGAGGACCTCTCATCTCAATTGACAACCAACCGCCATAACCTACCTCTCTAAGGGCAGCAGCATAGTCTTTATGAGGAATTTCCGGCGCAAGTGAAGGACGCGCCAGTCCTGGAGCACTTATATCAAAACTGCGCATACCATAATAGCGAACCGCACGAACTAAATGCACTGGATCGTCCTGAGCGCCAGCCATCGCCGCCGAATCAAGATGAATTCCAAACCCTGGATTGTCAACACGATCAACCAACTCCATACCCTCTGGTGCTGTACGCACAAACTCATTACCATAACCCGATAGAGGCTCGATCATTAGCCGCGTATTGTTGTTATTAGCCTCAACGGCAACCAAGCTGAATAGCTCAGCTGCCTCACTCATAGCCTGTTCAGCACTAAGGTCTCCTACTTTACGCAAACCAGGAGAACCAAACACCATTGACACCGCACCAAGCCTCCCGGCAAGCTCGGCCTGTTTCTTTAAGTGATCAGCTAAACGTTGGCGCCCCGACTCTTCGCCAAAAAGCGCCGCCCCATCAACCCCGAACACCAAAGACTGCAATCCAACAACTACCATACCACGTTCTGCAAGTCTTTTGCGATATTCATCTGCTTCCTTCAGTCCAACACTTGGCGCCTCCGGCCAAATCATTGTCGGCGCAATTACAAGCCCCTCAACACCACACTGCGACACACGCTTCAGCGCTTCTTGTTGATCTTCACCAAAAGCAATATTCGAGATAGCAAGCTTCATTGACTCCTTTGAACTCATGCTCGCATTATACCATGATTACTTATTTTTTGCAACAAACTCCTTGATGCCTGCCAGCTCTTGCTCCTTTGTGTATAGATAGTCACCTTCACCGCCATACACCTCAGCATATTTACTGTGCATATCCCAGTAGGCCGGTGTTACTCCTTCTGGTGTGTTGGTAAACTCTATACCAAAGGCAACCTTGGCGACTTCCCGCGTGCTGACTGGTGGCGTCGCAAAATTAACCAGTGGCAGATTATTCTCTAAAGCAATGGTGATATCGCGCCAAATATTGGCGAGATTATAGTACTGATACATGCCATCAGCATGAATTTTTTCAACCATGTTATTGTTCATCAGATCATAAATAACATTCTTCTTCAGCCCGTCGCCAAATAGCCCCGGCAGGCGAACAATTGTTGTGTCAAAGTTCTCACGACAGAATTGCTCAAGATAATATCTATTAACTCCGTATGGCAAAAGCCCTTCGGTTTCAATGGGCGTATCTTCGTTAGCGCCATTTGGGTTTTTATAAACACCGACTGTTGAAATCAGGATGAGCTTCTTGATCTTTGCCTTTTTGATATGTGAGATAAACCCTTCAATCTCCGCACGGTCAACCTCTGGCTCCTGATTGATCCGCCACATCTCAGCACGGTTTGCAGCGCTCACCACCAGGTCGTACTCTTGACCTTCAATGTCAGCTATATTTTTGCTGTTATAATAGTCGTCAAACTCATGTTGACCCTTTATGTTTCCACCAACAAACCCGGTGTACCCAATTAATGCGGTTCTCATAATATATTCCTCCTATGTCTCATTATGTCAAATTCCAGATAAAACACAACGATGGCCAGTATGGACATGGAGCGATATCAATTATAGAATGGTTTAGGCACTATGAAGAAACCTAAAATTTTAGGCCAGATAACTCTTAAACAAGCACTGCTTTTTACCGCAGTATTTGTAAGTATTGCCCACTTGTTGGTTTTCGTAGGCTACGCTGTGTTCGCAGCTCTCGGGAATGGCCTGGCGATGGATTCCTATGCGGCCAATGGGACGTTCCAGCTATACAACCCCCTCCGTCGATTACTTGATGGTGAAGTTTTAGCACGAGACTTTCCATTCTTTCATGGGGTAGGAGTTCCCCTGCTTCATTTCCCCTTGTTTTACATCATGGGGCACAACTTATTTGCTGTAGAGGTTGCAAAGTTACTAGTGTCACCGCTTCTATTCCTTATCTCGTCTTTCTTGCTATTTTGGGCTTACTTCAAAAACGTAAAGAAAGCGGTCTTTACGACAAGTATATTTACCGTTATTTCACTGCTGTGCATCGATGCGATTTGGGCGGGTAATTCCCTTCTAGGTCTCAGGGCAGCCTTTCCATTCATTGCAGCAGCATTTATGTTATGGCACCCAGACTGGCATGTTAATATCGGTAAACATAAGACGAGAGTCGACTTTTATTATCCTATTCTCTATACCCTCATGGGGATTTCCGTCGCGTGCGGAACCGAACAGGGCCTCGCATTCATTCTTGCTTATGTGCTCATCAGGGCAATTCAATATATTCGTTCCAAAGAGATGATAAAAAAGCGAGTGCTGGCATTTATTGGTGAGTTATGTGGTGTAGCACTGGCTACGTATGTCGTGCTTTCAATTATGACGCTTGGCCATGCGTATGAGGCACTTTACTATGCACTCGTTGAGGTTTCAGGCGACCAAGGATGGTACTTTGGCGCTCCGCCGAACAGTTTTTTGCAATTAAGCAATCTTGATCAGTTATTCACCAACAGGATGCTATTCTACATGCTGCCCATCATTATCGGCGGTGTTGTTGCCTATATAATTGGTGTAAAGAAAGCTCTACTGTCCAAAAAAGAAACGTTCGTTTTCTCTATCTTGCTACTATATGGCCTGGTGGTGTTTGCTGTTTCTGCCACTGGTTACTGGGCACCCAGTGCGCAGCTCATACCACTGGAGAGAGCAGCAGGAGTTATTCTTGTGACGATAGTAACTCATATGATATATAACCTGATCCGAGCAAAAAAATCGACTCCTAGCGCTAAAAGTAAAGGCTTCTCGGTCTTAGCATTCGGGTTGTTGCTTGGTAGCATCATTGCCCTAGGATATAACACTGCGGTATTTCTACAAAAAATTGATTGGATGCCGCTAAGACACATTATTGCCGAGTCAAAAAAGGCCAGGCATTCTACTGATGATGCTGAATATGTCAGCACCGCCTGGAGGAAGCGCCTCGAGGCCTTTGCTCCACATATTGAAAAGGGGGCACGTGTCTGGTCTACCTACACCAGTGTTTATGACTCGACTCGCCAACAGAAGAATGGGTCTTCGGGGGGTGAAGACTATATTATACACGCCCTAGGCCCCGCCAGAAGAAATCACTACACTCAAGATTTTATAACCCAAAAGCCTGATTACGTCATAACCCTAAATCCCTCATATTTTAAGTATGAGGAGTGGCTGTGGACTCGTCACTGGGCATTTTATAAGGAGCTTCAGGATAACTACACTATCATTGCAACAAATGATTCTCATGTTTTGTGGAAACGCCGGGCGGGTACTGCGGCACAGAAAAAGACGAGCCATCCGAAACACCGCATACAAAAAGACACAAACGGAGATTATGTCATTACTGCTGGTGCCGCAAACAATATACGCGTGTTTGAGGTGTCGGTTCGCTACAGTGCTAGAAGCGTTCTACCTATGACCGCTAAATTACCCAGATACCTCTTAGAGTTATCTGGATCATCACTACAAAAACATCCTGTGTCGCTACCACAATACGACACGAGCTGGAGCTTCCCTGTGGCGCTAGCACCAAACGATTCATCCATACGAATTTCGCCAAAAGTTTATAGTTTGATACCGGGGGCTTCTCTGGAAATACAAGACGTATCTTACCGCGAGGTCACCGCCCAAAACAACCTGTACATCTATCAAAGTAACTTTTGCCTACATAACGCTAATAAATGTGAAGGGATTAATAAACGCTAGCTACGAGCGGCGGCCTTCTTTCTTTGGTCGACTTAATATTATCGTGAATAGTCCGGACAATATCGTTGCAAAGACCGACCAGTAAATATACCGATAATCAACCGCCACAGCCATAGGAACGTACGCCACGATATATATAAGACCCGACAAAGTCACCGCGCGGATAAAGTGTCGCTGTACCTGTTCTCGTATTCTCCCGCTCTTATAGTAAATGAAGACAAGGACAGCAAGATATAGCCATGGCTGAAAAATCAGAGGGATATTCGCCTGGGCACCGCCTTTAACATATGCCGCTAGACCACTAGTAGCATATTCATTCTTTACCGCGGCACCGACCTGGTTTTGCTCAATTCCAGGCTGAAAAATATACATACGCTCTGGTTGCGGAAAGAGAAATATCGAAAAAGTTGCCAACCGATATGATGCATATCTTATTGGATGTCTTATGATCGTCGATAGCCAATCGTTAAATACACCTTGGTGTTCATTTTTGAGCACTTCTCGCTGGGCCGCTGTCGTGCATATGATGTAAGAATTCATGATATCTTTTGTTTTATCGCGACAGGTACCATGAATTTTTTTATACATAGACCACCTACCGTGGTGTTCTCCATCAAGATTAGCAACGTAAACTATATCGTCAAGCTGCACAGCGGTAATTGGATGGGTTTTTTCACTAGGCTGATTAATAACAATGGTGACACCAATCGTTACCACTAAACCAATTATTACACTGGCAAGACCGCTCCACACAGGAGGTCGCTTGGTAAATAAGCTCGGCAATACAAACAAGATAGGTAGCACTGCAAACAATGCGTTATATCGTAAGATACCAGCATAGAGAATCAATAGCAGCGCCAGTCCGACGATACCACACATAGCAATGCGTCCTAGTGATTTTTTACTAGTTATGATGAACCATATGAGCAGCACCGCCAATGTTAAACTGAATGCCATCTGAACATCTTTCCATATCACGCCAGCAATATTCACTATATTAGGCAGTAGTATAATTATGTAGACGGAAAGAGCCCATGCGCGGTTACGAGTGTGCCGATACACGAGAATCGACAGCATAAACATAGCCGCGACAAGCAGTACCAGCTGAAAAATCAACATCGATGAAATGTGGCCAGTTACCCCGATCAGAAATCCCCACAGCCGCGTCATCACTGGCGGATGCCAATCAGTGAGGTGAGCTACGCCCGTGGCTTGCTCAAGGTGGCTAATGGAGTCGGGCGACATATATCCAGGATAGAAAACAATGGCAAGCAGCGCTAGCATACTCACTGCTACTAGCGCAGACTGGGTGTGAAATTTTGAGAGGCTATTTTTTATGCGTGCGATATTTTCCGGCCACCGCATAGAATAACACCTTCAGAACGTGCATGTTTCCCTTAATGGGACTGATTTTTGTTGGTGTCTTGCCCTTCTTCGGATAGGTTCGCACCACTGGCGTTTCGGCTGTCTTATACTGTTTACGGCGGCTGCTCTCGATAGCGAGGTAATAATGAAGTTCATAGGTTTGAAATATATCACGGAATACGGCAATGTCTGGGTCTTTGAGCAGCTTTGTGCTATAAGCACGAAAGCCGTTTGTAGTATCGGTATGCCTCTGACCAGCCGCCAGACTTATCAGCGGCGCATGAATAAGATGAAGACCTATCTCTCTCGAAAGCGGCGTATTTACCGCCTTGCCGCCCGGTATAAACCGTGAACCCTGAATATGGTCATATCCCTGATCAAGCAGCTTAATAAAGTCAGGAATTCTCTCTACACTATCCTTGCCATTACCGTCAACAACAACCACTCCTTCATAACCCTCAGAAAGAGCCCAGGCAAACGCCATTCTCATCTGTGCACTTAATTTACCCTTGCCCCTTTTTGTCAATAAAGCGCGTACGTCTTGAGATTTCAAGAAATCAGCCTCAAGTGAACCATCAGTGCTACCGCCGTCAGCCACTACAATATCAATCTGTTTTGCTAGCGGCTTCATTTTTTGCAATTGCTTTTGAACACGCTCTCCCTCATTAATGACGAAAACGCACACGCAATATTTATGCTTTTTCTTGTTTATTTCATTTACCTCAAAGTCTGGAAACTCCCACCCTGGATGATCTCGGCGGATACGATCTTGCTTGTTGGTCGGAGCTTTTGTCATGATGTAATATTCTTCCTTTCTGCGTTCGCTAGTGACGTTGTACTACTTAGCTCGTCAAGCACATAATACCGAGCATCCCGCCGTGATTCCACTAATATCTTACCAATATATTCGGACAGAATTACCATAAATAAAAATAGGATGAAAAACATTCCTGATAGCTCAAGCGAAGTCGATACCCAGCCCTCTGCAACATTCTTTTTGGTGAGAGCTATGACCACAACATAAAGCGCATACATCATATTTACAACACTGGCAAAGAACCCAACCCACGACATAAAGCGGAGCGGGTGTGTCGAGTGGCTGGTAATGATATCGAGCGCCTCTAGTGTCCCTCGCCCGAAGCCATGTTTTTTTACAGGATCAACCAGAGGTGAATAGGTATACTCGGTATATGAATAGCCGATAGTCCTGATCATGTGCCGAATGTGGCTATCATGTCGAGTTGATAGAGTTATCGCTCGCATGGCACGACGATTGAGAGATATAAGATATGTTGCTTGTAGTGGAATATCTATATTGATGTATTTGCGATTATACCAATAAAACAACCTGCGACCGATACCAGATTTTGACAGAAGGCGCTTTGTGGTTATGTCGGCAACACCCTGCACGATATCGTGTTTTTTATTCGCCTCAACAATGTTCATTACATCCTCTATACCGTCAATAGCGGGATTAGTTACTACCGCATAGTCGCCAATTGCCCCTTCAAGACCAGCGATAATGGCGATATCATATGTGTATTGTCGAGAGAGGCGGATAAGCCGCATACATGGCAGTTCATCGAGAAGCCCACTGACAGCAATCACACTATTTTGACTCAAATCATTATCGACAATTATAATCTCATAATTTGTGTAGCTACCCATTAATCTCTGTGAGAGCCTGCGACAATAGTCGGGAAAATCATCAAAGTCGCGCGTTACGACAATAACCGACACAAAGATATCTTGTTTACTCGATTTTTTATTTGTCTTAGTCGAACTATTTTTTGCCATATAGCTTGTCTAACTCCTCGTATACATCGTAAATATTATCTAGCTTACCGCCCATTATACAAACATACCCGTTATAGCCCAAGTGGGCCTTAAACAAAATAGGACGGCTATCGTCATCTTCACTCTTAACGAGCACTGTCTTTACCTCAACGATCGACTCCTCGTATTTCATGTCCTTGAGGGCTGGGATAAAACGCACCACATCGTTATACATTTGTTTATAATTACTCTGGAAAGAACTTTTGTCGAGATAGGCGTGAGTGTCAATTTTCTCAGCCGGCGTATCCTCGTTGTCAACCCATGACTCGTGCGGCGTATACCTGACATGAGAGAGTGTATATAATCCCCTGGAGGGAAACGGCATAATGGAGAAAAATGGACCATCCATCACCGTAATACTAAAATCCTTTAGGTGCTCCGGCAAACTTACTAAGCACATTTCTGTAACTTCATGCTTCAAGCCAACAAGTGGTATATTTGATGCACGATGGAGCGTGTTAATATTGGCATACGTGCAATTTAATACGAAGTCGCCCCTGAATTTGCCACCATCAGTGACAACGCACAGCCCATCTGGCGTTTCATCAATCATCGTAACGCGACAGCCCGTGTGAAGCGTTATCCCCGGACGATCGTTAATTTGCCGCAACAAGTCGTCTCTCAGGGCGTGGGCATTAAAGGCATATTCTTTAACCTTAAAGACTTCTTCAATGAGATTTTTATTAAACATTTTTTGAATGTTTAGCGGAGCTACCGCTATATCTGCCTCAATCTTATCCGCAAAATTCTTGAATTGATGTGCATTAACCTTGGATAGATGCTTGGCAACAGCATAATATTTATTAAAATCTGAATGAATTGCCGCCCCAAACTGTTTCGTAAAGCGTGGAAAATTAACCGCTGAACGATATCCCGTTAGAATACTTCTCGGGTAGTGATAGCCATTGTGTACCCTGGCCTGATTAACATATGACGCCCGAGTCATCGTCTGCTTTTCTTTCTCTAAAATATCAATATTCTTGACGCCCAGGGTGTCGTACAGGTACAGCGCTACACTCAATCCATAAAAACCACCGCCAATTATTATCGTTTTGTTATGCACGTTTTCTCCGTTTTTTAACTATGTTACCAATATACAAACCAACTACCATATAGACAAACAGAAGCAGCGGCATATAGAATACGATACCGTTAATGTGGGCGTGAGGCAAAGCATGTCCAGGCATAAGAATTAACCAACTCAGTGCCCCAGCTAATGAAATGTGTAACGACCATAGGAATGAACGATAATACTTGAAAGACGGGTGTCGCCTCTTAAGATAGAATAACACTAAATACCCCACAAGTACCCAAATGAGTATCGACTGAACAATCTCACCAAACACCCCCTTGATCGATAGCGGCAAGCTTAATGCTGGCAATAGCACATAGTTACCTGCGTTTATTGCTAGATACTGATATGTTGAGCCCTTGTCCTCCGCTAGCTCCTCCATGTTAATAAATCGATTGGCAAATTCATATGATTCAGGTAGAAGCGTCTTTAAGTTACCAACAGCATGTGTTCGCATCTTTCGAATCCCCGAAAGCCCCCTCTCCGATGCCCGCTCATTAATCATCTTGAGGGCGGTGTCCGATGAGTGGTAGTAATCAGCGAGTGCCATAAAGTTGGTTACATATGCACCGACAAAGGCTATGACAACCACGACACCTGTCATGACGGCGTGCTTCCATAGCTTGATAATTTTTTGTTTATTGTTGACGAGCTCAAAGAATATAATTGGTACAAATACAGATATAGCAATTGTTGATATATACTCATAGCCGCCCAGAAGTTTTAAGAATAGCAATATGGTTTCACCGAGGTAGAATAGCCACATTTTCTTCGATGATTTACAGTATGAGTAACTCAGAAAGGCAAAGGCAAACGGAGCAAACATCAGCGGTTCTATCCAGTACATGTTTTGGGCGTAGCCGACAATCCACGGGCTAAATGCAACCAGTGTCGCGAATACTGCTGCGGCAACAAGGCCAAACAACTTCCTGACTCTAAGGGTTACAAGTGCCATAAGGGCCGCCATGGCCGCAGACAGAACCACATTAACTTTCTTAAAATATACCGGTAATTTCGCACTATCGTTTGGTGCTAGTGCGGTAATTATTCTCGCCTGTAGACCATATTGCGAAGCATACGGTTTGAGCAGGCTGGCATCACAACCCCCAGTCGTCATGACTGAATTATAGTCTTCATTTTTAGCAACGATTAGCGGCCCGCTATAACCAGATTTTTCCTTGCAACGAGCCGTCTTTTCTACTATAGCCGATGAGTCGCGCTGAAAGCCATCAAACCATTCGCGCCACAAACCGACTCCAAAAATATTACCAAAGAAAGATAAAAACAAAACTCCCCAGACAACTCCAAAAAACAGTATGCTCTTTTTTCTCTCCATAATACTTACCATATAGTATCATAACTTAACGATAGACTAAAGTGACTACCTAAATTATAATAGCGTCATGAAACCACTTTTATCCATCATCGTTACTGCCCATCACGAAGGCCTTATTGCCCATAAAACCATGCGCTCTATTGAGCGCGCTGTTAGTCTTCTTCGTGATAGCGATATTTCTTACGAAATAATTATATCAATTGACCGTGGCGATGAAGAAACAATTCGCTACTTCAGTAATTATACCGCTCTACCGATCGCTATACACCAATGGGATCATGGCGACCTCGCACAGTCTCGCAATAGTGCAATCACCAAGGCACATGGTCGTTTTATCGCATTTATTGACGCGGATGATTTAATGAGCGCTAACTGGTTGCGCGATGGTGTACAATTTTTAACAGCCCATTCCTATGGTAAGTACGTTGCTCATAGCGCATATACTATTGAGTTTGAGGGGGCGAGCGCCATTGTCGAAAAAGTCGGCCATACTAACAAAGACCGCGACACCCTGCTGAGTGTACTTTCGGGACGATGGAACTCGGTCATTATTGCGCCAAGTACTTTACTTCGCCAATTCCCATATACACCAAATAGCCCCGGATATGGCTACGAGGATTGGTTTATGAGCTGTCAGTTCATCCAGCATGGTGTCAAAAATGTCCTCATTCCGGAAACCGCTATCTTTGTTCGCCGTAAGGCCACCGGCTCGGAATGGGCACGTCAAAAAACTAGCCGCTCAGTGCTCCACGCCCACCCACTCTTTAGTCCATCGCACTTTCGTACCATCAAGCTTGACTCGGTTGCCACGCCTGCCTCAGAGCAGCGGCGCCAAACGAAAAATACCATCAAAGAGCTGCTAATTCGTTCTCGCGTTCCACTAGGGTTAGTCAAGCGGCCGCTGGCAATTATCCGACGCGGACGCAATGTGCTCAAAAAAAAGAAGTCGACGCCGGCGACCGAGGTGCTGCCAGCGTGGCTTGATGCTGAATGGCGAGCATTACATCATATTGAGAAACTAATTTTTCCACCACATCCATTACCGACAGTATACCACACAATTACTGACGATCATTATCGCGTTGGTTTAGCCTACTGGCAAATATGTCGTGATTTACGAAATGATACGTATGATTATGCGTTGTTTGTACCGTGGCTTAAGCGTGGCGGCGCTGATCTGTTTGCTCTTAACTATGCCAACACCGCTGCGTCACTCGGCAAGAAAGTTTTGGTCATTGCCACAAATGAGGTTGATGCTAATTATTCAGAGTGGCGACCACGACTTCATACCGATGTAGACTTCGTGCCATTCGGAACAATTACCCGATTCTTCCCAATAGAACAAAAATATAGACTGCTAGAACAATTAATCGAGAATATTCATGCGCCCATACTCCATATTCTCAACTCAGAGCTAGCCTATGATTTTGTGCGAGATCACGCAGTATATATCAAGGCCACTGGTAAAAAAGTTATTGCTACGTCCTATAGCCAAAGCACCGATGAAACTGGACGAGTGTTTGGTTTTTCGCACAGTCACCTACCGCAGGTCTATCACCTGCTCTCTGAGATAACCACCGACAATGAAGCCGTCAAGTCGATGTGGGTTAATGAATATGCTTATGACGCGGATGCAATTACCGTTCACCATCAGCCACTTGATAGCAGCACGTACACACCGATAGCAAAGCTGGCTGGTCAAAGGCGAGTCCTTTGGGCATCCCGCCTATCACCAGAGAAATTACCTCAATTAGTCGCAGCCATTGCTGATTTGTTACCGGGTGATGTCCACATTGATATGTACGGTGACGCATCGAGCGAGTTTCCCACTCATAAACTACCGTCACATCCGCGGGTTCATTACCGCGGTGGCTTTAATGGTGTACCGTCACTGCCTGTTGACAACTATGACGCCTTTCTCTATACATCGCTCTTTGATGGCATGCCAAATACACCAATCGAGATAGCCCTGTGCGGATTGCCGCTCGTGGCAGCGCGAGTTGGTGGAGTAGCAGACTTTGTTGGTACATATGGACAGATTGTTGATGATATCACCAATCCAAAAGCCTACGCTGATGCGTTAACTGTTGTTCTGGACAATCCCAAGACAGCGTTTGCCAACGCCCAATCTCTACGAAAGCAGGCGCTACGTGACTTTTCACAAAAAAGGTTTTTGACAGAAGTTAGGCGTATGCTTAAGCGATAATTGTCCGTCCTACTCGCGTACCCTCATCTCACCCTTCACCACCTCATTACCAGTCTCAAGCGGTGGAGCGGCATATTCGTGCCACGTACGGCCGTCAAAGGTGGAGAAGTAGGCGCGGTAGACACCAACTGGGAAGGAACGAGTGGTCTTGAATTCTTGTTCTTGCCCAGGTTGGATGGTGGCCGGCTGGAGACAGCCGAGGTCGTAGTTTGCTCCATATTGGTTGCGCATGACAAAACAGATGTGGTTGGTCGTGGTGATGGGTTGACTAGCAAAGTTCTTGATCTTAAAGGTGGCAGTCACTGGCTCACCGGCGCGTGGAGTGGAATTAGAGAAAGTGATGCCCTGGGTGAGTGTGGGGTTGGGGAGGATGGTGAATGATAAGCTGGTTACTTCCTTACCAGTCAACCCCGGTAGCGCCACCCCTTCGTGCCAGCGACTGCCGTCGTATAGCGCAAAGAAGGCTCTATACGTACCCGGCTTGTCAAAAAGACGACTGAGCGAAAACTGCACACTACCATTTGGAGCAATTCCCTTTGTCGATTGACAGCCGAGGTCATGGTTCTCGCCACGTGGACCCCGAATAATGTAGCACAAGCGCTGATCAGTCTGCGACACCGCCGAACTAAGATTACGCAGAGTGAATGAGCCGGTCAGCTTGTCACCAGCACGCGCTGGCGCTGGCGTTATTGATAGTCCCTGTGACATGACGACATCTTGCAGCACCCTCATCTCACCCTTCACCACCTCATTACCAGTCTCAAGCGGTGGAGCGGCATATTCGTGCCACGTACGGCCGTCAAAGGTGGAGAAGTAGGCGCGGTAGACACCAACTGGGAAGGAACGAGTGGTCTTGAATTCTTGTTCTTGCCCAGGTTGGATGGTGGCCGGCTGGAGACAGCCGAGGTCGTAGTTTGCTCCATATTGGTTGCGCATGACAAAACAGATGTGGTTGGTCGTGGTGATGGGTTGACTAGCAAAGTTCTTGATCTTAAAGGTGGCAGTCACTGGCTCACCGGCGCGTGGAGTGGAATTAGAGAAAGTGATGCCCTGGGTGAGTGTGGGGTTGGGGAGGATGGTGAACTGCGCCCGATTACCAACACTAGCTGGTGTTGGCACTGGATACTGCGCCTCGGTCCAGGTTACCCCCTTGTCAAGAGTGCCGCTAATGCGTGCCTTATATACACCGCTTTCTCGCGGAATAAACTCTTGGTCATAGGTATGAGTCGCACCCGGCGCAAGGTTATTAACCGTATCAAAACGAGCATCAGCATTTCGTCCGCTCGGACTGGTAATTGCCGCGCCAAAATAACCGAGGTCGATTGGCTTCGGACTGTTGTTTTTGACAGTAAAGCGGATCCGCGTTGATTGCCCAACGTGGGTTCGTTGATTCTGAACAGTCACCGGAGAGGTGACGGTCGGTGCTGTCTGCACGAACGCCGATACTTCACGACTATGGCCCGGAGCTGATTCTGGATAATTATTACTCCAACCGTTGCCCTCACGGTAATTTGTGATCCAGAATTTATAATTCTCCTCTTTCGTTAACTTAGTTGTCACTCGGTAGGTATATGTCTGCCATGGCTCAAGAATAACCCGTTGGCTACCAAAGTCATAGTTGTTCCACTTGCTATCACGGGCAGCTATTGCCATAGTGCCTAGATCACGGCGCTGATTTGTGGCGTTACGGATAGTAAACGATGCGGTTATTGTCATGTCCGTAAATAGTTTTGACCCGGTCCCCTCCGTCCTCACCGACAGCGGCGATTCAATTCGCACAGATTTCAGCGGCGAACCAAACCATTCATTAAAGAAGCGCCAAAAATTACGATTGCCATACGCGCCACAGTGGGCCGTTCCTGGATAGGCGTTGAGTGCACCTTGATTTGGCTGATATGGGGTATAGTTGTACAAGTTGGCTGTTGCTTGATTCTCGATATATACCCATGAGCCGCCACAGGCTGCGTTTGTGTTATACTGGATATAATTTGACCGACCAGCCTTGTAGCGATATTCACCCGGCCGATTAGTATACAACCGGAATTGGCGCGCCGCCATCCGTAGCTGATTATACATGCCAGCATATTCATTTGAACAGTTTGCTGTATTACCCGGGCCGCTATCTGGACAAGCAAAGCCCATGGCGTACTTGTACTGGCTCTTGAGCGGCCAAACATCGGTGAACAGCGACCCCTGTTCTTTCTTTAGCGTCACCAGCATTACTTGTGGATTAATGCCAAACTCTTTTGATACATTCCAGATAATATTGGCCACCGACAGGCCACCAGCAAACCAGCCGCCTCCTTTTTCAAACGAGGTTTCTTTCGTGCTTGGATTTTCATGATAATCACGCAGGCAGGCATACGGTGGCCCATGCCAACCGCGTTTGGCTGCATATTGCGCTCGCGTACCTCCGCCATACTCGGACGGCCCAGTTCCCCACGTATCGCAGGCTGGCGTATGACTGTTGATAAAGTTTTGGATATCTTGAACACTTGAAAATGTATTGGTGTCATAAAAAACATTGTCATCAATAATTCGCCCGGGACTCCATGGTGACAATGCTCCTGTTTTTGGCCAGAAGACAACCCCTAGACCAACAACACCAACGACGATCAGTGTATACCCGACACGCTTTAGCCAGGACGGTTTCATATTCTGTAACTGAATCATCGTAACCCCTCCTTGCGGAACGACGGCCCATTTGTAGATTCTCCAACATATGCACTCGATGAGTAAGTAACTTTAATTGACATGTCAGTGCCCGATGGTAATTCTGACAGTGGAATCTCGGCCATCCGACAATTCGTCGAGCTCGGACCAGCGTATGCGCCAGTTTGGCGCGAAACTTGACCACCAGACCAGTAGACTGTGAAGGTACAGCTGCCACCATTTTCGACAATAGCGTTAACGCCGCCATCAATCTGTAGACGCTGGCGATCACCACTCAGACCGTAACCACTTACGATTGGCGTCACTGCTCGTCTTGAGCCGCGTTGCTCGCTAGGACCGGCTGGCTTATCGGGGCTTCGACCATCGCGCTCTTCTGGCTTCGTCTTACTGTCGTCAACTTTCTTATTGCCATCTTTGTTGCTGTTATTTTCCTTTGCTCGGGACGAATTAGCATCATCCTTGGCCCGCTCTGTTTGTTGTGGCCGCGTTATCGCATAAACAGCCGCCGCAATAGCAATCACGACAATCGCACTTACTAAACTAATTATTACAATCTTGGTCTTCTTTGGCGATGTTTGTTTAACTCGCATAGTGTTATTTCCCTTGTTTTATACTACAGATTTAAGCATAACAATTAATCGCTGAGTTTTCAATGTTTTTATAGATAAAGATGTTATAATATCCTGTATGAGTGCACAGAAGTCCCAAGCTAAAACACCATTGGTGTCAATTATTACCGCCACCTATAATGACGAAACATACATTGAGTCCTCAATTCGCTCCGTGCTGTCACAAGATTTTACTGATTTCGAGTACCTTATTATTAATGATGGCTCAACCGATAATACAAAAAAAATCGTTCAGCGCCTTCAAAAAGAAGATAGCCGCATTCGCCTCATTAATCAAAAAAATAGCGGCCTCGTGGCTTCACTCAACCGCGGCATTACTGAAGCGCGTGGCACCTACATTGCCCGTATTGATGGCGACGATGAGTGGCTACCGCACAAGCTCAAGACTCAAGTCACTATGCTAGAGAAAAACAAAAACCTGGTTCTGGTTGGCGGTGGCGCAGAAATCATGAACCAAAATAGCGTACCGACTGGTTTTATTTTTAACGTTGCTCGTGACGAAGATATTAGACTCGGTCTTTGCATTTTTAATCAATTCTGCCATTCATCGGTCATTTATCGCCGCCAGGCAGCACTTGATGCTGGTCTTTACCCTGACACCTGTCCAGCCGAGGATTATGACCTGTTTAGTAAATTTGCCGAACATGGTGAACTTGCTAACGTACCTTACCCCGTTTTTCGCTATCGCATTAGTGACGGCAGTATCTCGGCTAAACGCCGCGATGAGCAAAATCGTCTCGCTAAAAAGTTTTCGTTTCGCAACTGGGATATCGTTCAGCCGACGGTCACTAGTCGTGCCGACATCAAACGTGCTTTCGCCTATTATATCAAAAATCCAATTAACCATGATTTTGGAATTAGCCACAAGCACGCCTACACTTTTGTACTAATGCGCATTGGTTATCGTATGCTTCAAAAGGGACAGGTTGGCAAGGGGCTCCGTCAGCTTTGGAACGTGGCATCAACCGGGCGTACTGCCGCCAAGATCGTTGTTAAGTGGGGACTTGATATCATTAAGATTAAGCTTAGACCATCACGTCGAAAAACAAAAACAGCAGCTTAGTAGTACGAAGACAGAAGATCACCAAACTATTGGACGGGCTATCCTTTTCTATCTGTGATCGTGGCGCCACTGCCGCGGAATCAATGTTAATCCCCCAAACGACTGCCCAACCACTGAAAAGTCTTTCGTGATAGTAAATTCCTCGGCACGATAAGCAACGTCATACTTTACTGACCCATCGTGATTGAGAAGATTAACATCAACATAATACGACCCCGGGCCCAAGTTTGCCTCGATATCAAGTGTCAGTTTTTTGTCTTTCGGTAGCTCAGCAAAACCCTCACGATTAGTAATAAAATTCGATACCAAATCACTGTCCTTGCGATACAAATCAACCATGATTGCTCGCGTCTTATCATGATGCCAAGCGATATCAAACGAGATGGTTTCGCCAACCTTAAAGCTACGCTGCTTTTTACCTGTCGCGTCGCGGAGTGTAACATCAACATTTCCGCCAGTATACTGCCGGTTCTTATCAATACTCGCGTCAATCACTGCCTGGTTCAGCCGACTATACTCGTCAGCCACCTGCACTGGGTCTCCCTCTTTGATAATTGTGCCGTCTTGGATTAGTACGGCACGATTACAAAACTTCTTGACTGTTTCCATATCATGGGTAACCAGAACAACCGTCTGGCCACTTGCCTTGTACTGCTCAAATATATCAATACACTTGCGCTGAAACGCCTCATCACCGACAGCCAACACTTCATCGAAAATCATAATATCGTTACGCGCCTTAATTGCTACTGAAAACGCCAACCGTACCTGCATGCCCGACGAATAATTTTTTAACTTCTGATCCATAAACGGTTCAAGTTCAGCAAAGGCAACGATCTCATCATACATCGCCTCCATCTCTTTACGAGTGAACCCAAGTAGCGCTCCATTCAAAAAAACATTGTCCCGGCCAGACAGCTCAGGATTGAAGCCAACGCCTAGTTCAATAAATGGCGTCAACTTACCATTTAGCTGGACATCTCCACTCGTTGGTTGATATACACCGGCGAGAATCTTAAGTATGGTACTTTTTCCCGAGCCATTCCGACCAACAACGCCGAAAAAATCGCCCTGATTAACAGTAAAACTAACCCCGTCTAGTACTTTCTGGACGGTCTTTTTATTTCGTTTGATAATATTAACAAAGGCATGCTTAATGCTTGAGTTTTTGGTCTGTGGCAATATAAACTCTTTATGTATATCCTTGATTACAATAGCCGGCTTCGTCATCTAAATGTCCTCCGCAAATGAACGTTGCTTACGCTGGAAATGCCACCACCCCAGCCCAAATAACCCGATAGTTGTCGCAATCGGGATGAACCATAGTAGTGGGTTGTGAAATGTCTGCCAAATTGTCTGAGACGCTGGGTTATTAGGCATTAATGCGTACCGAGCATCCTGAATAATTTGTGTGACTGGGTTGAAAAACGCCACCTTCTGGATAACTGCAGGCATATAGATGATGGCAAAGATGATACCACTAGCATAGAACCCAGCCTGCAACAAAATCTCCCAGATATACGCGATATCACGAAACGTTACGTAGAGTGCCGAGAGTAGCAGAGATAGGCCAATTGATAGCAAAAATAACTGGGCAATTATTGGGATTAACAACAACCATAACAAGGTTGGCATCAAACCGCTCAGTAGCGCAAAAATTACCACCACAACCATCCCGAGGCCAAGATTGATTAGTGCTGAGACAGAGCTAGCGATCACCAGGAGGTGTCTCGGGATTGCCACCTTACGAATTAATTGTCCATTTTCTACCACCGAACGAGTACCTACCATGGTTGCCTCGGAGAAAAAGTTCCACAGCACAACGCCAATCAATAACCAGACACCAAAATATTCAATCCCCCTGCTACCTTGCGGGAATGCATAGGTAAAAAGTACATACAAGATACCAAATATGAAGAGTGGCTTCAGAAGCGACCATACATACCCGAGGGCAGAGTTTTGATAACGAACCTTAAAGTCCGTACTAACCATTGCGCGCAAAATTGCCCGATTTTTTTCATTACCAAAGAGATGTTTCACCCCCCGATTATACCAAATTACACCAAAAAGATATATACTTGTAAAATGAATCGGTTGCGAGTTGTTATCGTACGAAATGCCGCACCTCATGATTTTGGTGGTGGCGAGCGATTTCCAGTGTTCTTAGCTCAGGAGCTACGAGAGCTGGGCCATTTGCCGGTTATTTTTAGTCACCACATGACACTCTGTGACTACGCTAAGCACGAACGGTTGACTTATCACCGCTCTTGGTGGTGGTCTCGACAAAACTGGAGCGGCCGGCGAGTTGTATTAACACCACTATATATACTCTGGCAGCTGCTACTCACTTTGTATTATATTATCCAATTTCATCGCTACAAAGCTGACGTTGTTCACCTGCAGAGTAAGGATGATTTTATTGCTGGGTCAGTTGCTGGTAAGCTTATCGGTGCCCATGTTATCTGGACTGATCACGCCGACCTCAAACATGTCTGGAAGCAGCTCGGCGTATGGTATAAAAACCCGACTGGTAAGCTGGTTGCTTGGGCGGCACGCTTTGCCGACGCAATTACCCTCGTTAGCCAGAGTGAATGCCGTCTCGTTTCTGATAATCTGCCGTTAACCTCACCAATTCATCGTAAATTAACCGTTATCTATAATGGTGTCAACGACCAGAAACCAACACACACACCCATCAAAAGCCGCCCGTTCACGTTCTGTATCGCCGGTCGCCTAGTTGTTGATAAGGGAGTTAGTGAAGCGATCGCTGCATTCAAACGACTTCACGCTACACATCACGACACGCGCCTCATTCTGATCGGTGACGGACCAGATCGCTCACGGTTTGAAAAACAGGCCACGGGATTACCGGTCACCTTTCGTGGCCACCAAACAGACCCCCTCCCTGAAGTTGCCACCACTGACGTATATCTTCATCCAACGTACCACGAGGGGTTTAGTGTTTCACTTGTTGAAGCCAGCATGCTCCAATTACCAATTATCGCCACTGACGTTGGTGGCAATCCGGAGATTATTCATCATAATAAGACCGGCCTCCTCGTCCCCGCTAAAGATTCGACAGCACTGCATCACGCCATGGAGCAGCTATATTCTGACCCCAAGCTTCGCGCACATCTAGCCACCGCTGCCCGCCGTCAATATCTCGCCTCGTTTATTTTTCATACCATCGTTGAAACACAATTTATTCCTTTATACGAAAACGGTTTATAATATACCTATGAAGATTCGTGTTGAAACCGCTGCCCTCACCGCCCCTAATATATCCGGGGTTGGTCATTACACCCGTATGTTAACCAATAGTTTAGCCCTTTATTCACCGCCAGGAACTGAGGTTTCAGTGTTTTATTTCAATTTTCTGAGCAAACATCAAGATCCTATGTTAGACGGCTCAGTTAAGCATGAAAAACACACGCTCATGCCGCAGCGCCTATTTGCTAAACTCCAAAGCTACGGCCTGCCATTGCCGTATGACCTTTTCTCTTCACCTGTTGATGTCGCGATTTTTCCGAATTTCGACCGCTGGACAACCAGTAAAGTAACTATCACTGCCGTCGTTATTCACGACCTTGGCTATCTTTATTTTCCTGAGACGATTGAACGGCGCAATTTAGCCCATTTACGCCGCCGTGTCGCCCATGCAACCCGAGTAGCCGACCTCATCATTACCGTCTCGGAGTCAGTCAAATCAGAAATTATCGCCGAATACGGCGTACCTGCTTCAAAAATTATCGTCACGCCAATACCAGCTGACCCAATTTATTCTCAACCGGGTGCAATCGACGTCGCCACCAAATACAACTTACCAACCAAGCGGTATATCTTTTCAATCGGCAATCTCGAACCGCGCAAGGATTTACCGACAATGATTGCTGCTTTTCGGGCCCTGCCAGAAAAAATCCGCAAACAATATTCGTTAGTGTTGGCTGGCGGTAAGGGCTGGAAGACCGAAACTACTGAACGTACCATCGCTGAAGCCCAGGCTGCAGGTGAACATATTATCCGTCCGGGCTACATCCCCCAAGAAGACGTACCTGCATTTTATCAGCAAGCAGACCTTTTTTGCATGAGCTCCATTTACGAAGGATTCGGCATGCCGATTGTTGAGGCGCTGACTAGCGGTACACCGGTTGTTGCCTCCGATATTCCTGTGCTCCGCGAGGCTGGTGGAAATGCGGTTCTTTACGCTCAGCCTAAAAATCCCGATGACTTCATGAAAAAAATGCTCTCTATCATCGCTGACCCGCAAAAAGCACGCCTTGATATGAAAACTGAGGTTCAGGCTCATCTCAATACTATTTCCTGGCAGAATAATACCGATCGCCTCATCGCTGCTTTCAAGGAGGCCATTGCCGCTAAAAAACATCGCACCAACTAGGGTTTATGGGTTATACTTATCATTATGGCTCGCTTCAAACACTACATCACCAACCACGCCACTAAGCTCCGCTTCGTCCTCATCGGCACCATCAACACCGCCATTGATTTTAGTGTGTTGTTTATGTTGACCTGGTTTATCAGCACGCCGAAAGAATTAGCCAATATTATCTCGACAACCATCGCCTTTAGTTTCAGCTTCGTCGCCAATCGATCATTCACCTTTCGCTCACGCACCGGCAATATTCGCCGTCAGCTACTCCTCTTTACCCTCGTCACTCTGTTTGGTCTCTGGGTAATTCAGACTATCATTATTGCGCTACTCGCGCCAATTTTCATTGGCTTTAACCTCAGTCAGCCGGTAGCACTATTCGCCAGTAAGCTCATCGCCACCGTCGCCAGCCTCATCTGGAACTACCTGCTCTATACCAACGTTGTCTTCAAAGATTAAGAGCTCTTCTGCGAGATTACTAAGTGCCGTGCACGGCCCTCGCCCTCAGAGTGGGTCTCAATATCGCTATAGTCGCTCGCCACGTGATGCACCACCCAGCGATCGGCCGAATTTAGTTCAATAATTTTCGTCTCGCCCGTCCGCCGCACTTCTTCGATCCAGCCGCGCGCCTTGTCAGCAATCTTTTCGGCATGCTGCTTCTTATAATCAGCGATATCAACATTCACTCGCACCAGCGCCGCCTGACGGTTGCGCAAAATCGCTGACACCACCGTCTGTAGACTCCGTAACGTCTCAGCATTCCGCCCAATCAGCAAGCTATTGCGCTCACTCGATGGCACAACGGCCTTGATAACATCGTCTTCAACGCTAACATCAACATCCAGATTGAGATCAAAGAACGCCAAAAAATCCTCTAGGTATTTCTTGACAAATTCAATGGTCGCGATTTGATCCATATAACCCCCTTAATCCTTCGCCTTTATCCGCGTAATGTTCGCCTCAGTCGCTGTGGCTGCTCGTTGCGAAGCGGCTTTTGATTTTTTCACTGACGTTGTCGCTGACTTACTCGTAGATTTCGACGCTCGCTTTTCGCCGGCAATTTGCTGCATTTCTGTCCCGTCTTGCTTGAGAATAATGGCGTTTTGGATATAAGCAGCGATATTTGAGGTTGCCATGTAGAGCGCCAGCGCCCCCGGCAGACTGATCATAATAAGGAACATAAACACCGGCATAACCTTCATCATTTTGCGCGTGACGATGGCGTTAACTTCGGTTTGATCGGCGTTCTTACCCTCGCCCGCTTCCATCAGCACATCGCGCAGTCGCTTCTTGCTATCCGAACTTGGCGACATCTGCTTTGATAATAAATACTGCAAAACAGCTGCCACCAGGGCGAGGATGAGCAGCCCGATTGATACGCCATTTGATGATAACGCCTGCTTCGTCAAGTCCATCAGCCCCAAGAAATTCTGGTTAAAGTGATCCGGATTAGCGATCAAGTGCTTGACCGGTCCCCACTGCTCCATTACGTCGTAGGTGTACTTGGCGAGCTCTGAGCGCTGCAATACGAATATCTGCACCACGCGGTAAATCGCGATCAGTACTGGCAGCTGGATAAGGAGTACTAGGATAGAGCTCATCGGCTTGATGTTATGCTTTTTATACACATCCATCATCGCCATCGCCCGCATCTGTGGATTGCTCTTATATTTTTTGTTCAGCTTGGCAAGCTCGGGCTGTATCTTGCGCATCGCTTTAGCCTGGTGGAGTTGCTTCTTAACTAGTGGCCACAAGAGTAACCGCACAATTATTGTAAATAGTACAACGCTAACTCCAAAATCGCCGCCCGGGATCAGCGCGTAAATCGCCATCAGCAAGTTAAAAATTGGCTGCACAATAACCACATCAAACATATTCATGTCCTCATTATACCAGAGGTGGCGCTATTTATACAGCCCGGCTTGCGAAAAGAGTTGTTTTACTGCCGTTCTTAAATCGTCATGCGGCATCAGTAGCACCTCCGGCGAAAACACCATAATGACAACATCAAACCCGCCCCGAATATGTGGCAATTCTAGTCGGACAATTTCGTAAATTCGGCGGCGAACACGATTGCGCTTAACGGCAGACTTGAGCACCTTTTTGCTAATCACTACCGAAAAGCGGCCATGACGGCGGCGTGGATTGGCAATATATTTCATGGTGAGCTGCGACGAGCGAATTGCCTGCCCGCGCATATAGACGTAGCGCAGGCTACCATGACCATGAAATCGGTTGACGTGACGTAACATAGGTCCAGTATAGCAAAATCCCGCCCTGTTAGGCGAGGCGGGAGTTCACAGTTAGATAGCGATTTTGGCGCGACCCTTGAGGCGACGGCGCTTCAGAACAGCGCGACCAGCCTTGGTCGAAACACGAGCTCGAAAACCGTGCGTCTTTGCGCGATGTCGCTTGTGTGGTTGAAATGTTCGCTTTGGCATATCGTCATTTAGTGTAGCCTTTTTTGACATTTTTTGCAAGCCATGGATAAACTTTCCACCGTTTCCGCTGCTTTTTCCACATATTTATCAGGGGTGGCTCATCGCTGTGGAAAAGTCACCTCGAGAGGCCCTGGATTTTATGATGGCGCCTGTGCTTGTGGAAAAGTCTGATTTTTTGCTATAGTAAAGTCATTAAGCTAGTTCCGAGGGGGAAGGTATT